>JABJNS010000083.1 GCA_018664745.1 Flavobacteriales bacterium
AAACAGTAAGAAATCAAACCAAATTTTGAAGCATGTAATTTATAGTCAGGAGATGATGAACTAATTCAGTTCTTGTAATAAGCAAAAAATAATTAAAATCATAGCTCTTTATTGAATCAATGCAATTTTTTGAGTAAATTTGCGTATATAGTAAAATGAATACTAAATTTTCATATAGAGCACTTGCCATGTTTATGGCTTTTTTGATGTTTTCTTCATCAATATGCTTTTCTATGGATATTCATTTTTGTGGTAACGAGCTGAAGAGTTATAGTTTTTTTGGAGAAGCTGAAGCTTGTGAAATGATGCAATCTAAGAAAGAAAAGGAAACTCATACCTGTTGTGAAGCACCGAAAAAAGAAATTAAGACTTGTCATAATAGAGAAATAGCAAGTGGTAAATGCTGTCATAATGAAACTTTTCTGTTGGATAACGGAGGAGATTTAGAATCTACTGACTTTTCTTTAGAACAATTTCAGCAAGTATTAGTTGCAATAATAATGTTTGCGCCTAATTTTGACATTTTCAAAACTTCGAACAGTGTTTCTAACTTTGCGCATTATCACTCTCCTCCAATCATAAAGGATGTTTCCATCCTACACCAAGTTTTCCGTATTTGATACTATTTTTTTGATGATTTCCTTTAGCACTTTGTACTAAGGGCTAAATAGCGTTTATCAAAAAAATAATTTAAGATGTTAAATAATATTATCAAGTTTTTCCTTGATAACAAACTGGTTGCATGGCTAATGCTAGGTTTGTTTGTCATTTGGGGATTAGTAACAGCACCGTTTAATATTGAATCGGATTGGTTGCCAAGAGATCCCGTAGCAGTTGATGCTATTCCAGATATTGGAGAAAATCAACAAATTGTATTTACTAAATGGATGGGGCGTTCTCCGCAAGATGTTGAGGATCAAATTACTTATCCACTTACTTCATCTTTACTTGGTATACCCGGGGTAAAAAGTGTTAGAAGTAATTCTATGTTTGGCTTTTCTAGTATTTACTTAATCTTTGAAGAAGACATAGAATTTTACTGGAGCAGAAGCAGAATATTAGAAAAATTAAACTCGCTACCTGCAAATCTTTTACCAGATGGTGTGCAACCAACTCTTGGTCCAGATGCTACAGCTCTTGGACAAATTTATTGGTACACTCTTGAAGGAAGAGATAAGGACGGTAATGTAACTGGTGGTTGGGACTTACATGAATTACGGACAGTTCAAGATTTTTATGTCAAAAATGCTCTTCAATCTTCTGGCGGAGTGTCTGAAGTAGCATCTATTGGAGGGTTTGTTAAGGAATATCAGATAGATGTTAACCCTGATAAAATGAAGGCTTATGGAATTACTCTAAATCAAGTAATGAAAGCTACCAAAGAAAGCAATCTTGACATAGGTGCTCAAACTTTGGAAATTAATCTGGCAGAATATTTCGTTCGAGGTTTAGGCTATGTTAAGTCTATTCAAGATATAGAACAAAGTGTTGTTAAAGTTAATGACAATATTCCAATTAGAATTAGTGATATAGCTGTTGTCCATCTTGGTCCAGCGACAAGAAGAGGAATTCTTGATAAAGGAGGTTCGCCAGCTGTCGGAGGAGTTGTAGTAGCCAGATACGGTTCCAATCCTTTGGAAATAATTAACAACGTTAAGGCAAAAATTGAAGAGATTAAAGGTGGATTGCCAAGTAAAACTTTAGCAGATGGTACTGTATCGCAAATAACTATAGTACCATTTTATGACAGGACACAATTAATAAACGAAACCATTGGGACACTTGAGGAGGCACTGACTTTAGAAGTTTTAATAACAATAATAGTAGTTATTCTAATGCTTCTTAACTTAAAGTCCTCACTACTTATTTCAGCATCCTTGCCAGTAGCTGTATTCATGTGTTTTATTGCCATGCGTTACTTTGGTATTGATGCAAATATTGTCGCTCTATCTGGAATTGCTATTGCAGTTGGAACAATGGTAGACATGGGAATTGTACTCACAGAAAGTATGATTACCCAAATGAAAATTGCACCTGAAGATCAACCCCTTCAAAAAACTATATATATTGCTACTGTTGATGTTGCTTCTGCCGTAATAACAGCTGTTGCTACTACTATTGTAAGTTTCTTGCCTGTTTTCACTATGCAAGCTTCAGAAGGAAAACTATTTAGACCTTTGGCTTATACAAAATCGTTTGCTCTTATTGCTTCTATTATATTAGCAATTACTGTAATTCCTGCCTTAGCAGTTCAACTATTCAAGTTTAAAAGCAAAGGAAAAACATCAAGCTATTTTAGTAATGGAGGATTAGTATTATTTTCAATTGCTCTTCTATTTACATCTTATTCTTTCTTTGGATTTTTTGGTTTAGTTGTAGGTATTGGAGGAATAATAAACAGTTATTACAAAGACAAAAAAACAGAGAAATGGATTATAAGGTTTGATTACATTAGAAACATTACCTATGCCCTACTCGTGGCTTGGCTATTGGCAAAAACATGGATGCCATTGGGAGTATTAAAAAGTGAATTAACAAACTTCATTTTTGTCATTCTAATTATAGGACTACTTATTAGTTTTTTCTACGTGATAATACATTTTTATGAAAAAATCCTAAGATTTTTAATTGCCATTAAATATGTTTTCATTGGATTATTAATAACACTATTAATAGGTGGTTTTTATGTGTTTAAGAATACTGGACAAGAATTTATGCCATCTTTAAATGA
>JABJNS010000084.1 GCA_018664745.1 Flavobacteriales bacterium
AAGCATTACGAATTGCTAATTGCTTTTCTTCTTTATTAAGATTATCCTTACGCTTAGGCGCATGACTAACGCTGGGGTTAATGTTCTTTTGTGTAGGTATTTCTGAAGGAATCCCTTGTAAAATTGCTTGTTTAAGATTTGTCATTTCTCAGTTTTATTTTTTTTTTATACGGACAATGTTTGCAGTTGTTATTGCAACAATATCCCCTTTTTAAATGGTATTTTTCAGTAAAAACAACATAGCCTTCTTTGGAATGATAATACTCATCCTTTTCTAAACTGTCTATTTTTGAAAATCCTTTCATAGAGTTGGCAAATTTACGATATTTGCACAAATGAAAATAGAAACAGAAGAAATATCAATTCCACTTTTAAAAGAGAAGAAAGTGCGCCTATTTATAAAGCGAATTGATAAGTTGCACCCTATTGTTTCTGGCAATAAATGGTTCAAATTAAAGTATAACTTGATTGAAGCTCAAAAGCATGATTTTGAAACGCTACTGACCTTTGGTGGAGCCTACTCCAATCATATTACTGCTACTGCCTTTGCGGCAAAGGAAAATGGTTTTAAAAGCATAGGGATCATAAGAGGTGAGGAGCACTTGCCTTTAAATCCTACTTTGCATTTTGCTATGGAGTGTGGTATGGAATTACATTATTTTAGTAGAAGTATTTACCGAGAGAAAACAAATCCTGATTTTTTAGAGCAACTAAAATCACAGTTTGGGTGTTTTTATTTGATTCCTGAAGGAGGAACAAATGAGTTAGCAATAAAAGGTACAGCTGAGATTTTGGAGGTGAATGATACACAAGATTATATTTGTTGTGCAGTGGGTACTGGAGGTACAATTGCAGGAATTATTAATGCTTCAAAAGCCAAACAAACTGTAATTGGTTTTCCAGCTATTAAAGGTATTGATTCCTTAGAAAAGGACATTGAAAATTGGACTAGTGTAACTAATTATAAGTTTATAAATAACTATATTGGAAAAGGTTATGCTAAAGTAAGTGAAAAGTTAGTTGAGTTTATAAGCGAGTTCAATACTGCATATGATATTCCTTTGGATGCTATCTACACAGGTAAAATGATGATGGGTGTTTTAGATTTGATTAGTAAGAATTTTTTTCCGAAAGGAAGTAGTATTTTAACTATACATACGGGTGGTTTACAAGGTAATAAAGGAATGGCTGAAAGGTTGGGGATTAAACTTCCCTCATAATCTCTAAAGGGTTTTCTTTTATCCAAGTTCCACCTGTAAAATCAGGAACAATAATGGTTTGACTCTTGGCAGCTACCGAAAGTTCAGATAGAGGCGTGATGGCACTCCAATGAATACTATCGTAAACATTTATATCTAGTGGAATGCCTAAATTTAAACACTTTACTAAACGATAAATCATCACAAAATCCATACCTCCATGCCCTTGCTTAAAGCCTTGACTAATGGTTTTGAGTTTTTTAATTATTGGGTGTTGGTACTTGCTTTTATATTCGTTATAGGCTTCTTCTTTTAGCCAATTATGTCCCCAATATTCAGGTTTTTCTGCTTCAATGTACAGTCTACTTGGGTATCCGTCATGCACTGCTTTAGTACCTACAATTTTATTAATTCTTGAATAAGGCCTTCCTGTATGCACATCAAATTGCAAGAGGATAGTTTTTCCTTTTTCAGTTTTAATTAGGGTGTTATTCATATCACCACATTTGTAGCTTTGTATAGGATGCTTGTATTTTTTTGAGGCAATACTAAGGTTTAGTTCTCTACTACTCATAGAAGTAAGGTAAGAAAAATTATCGCCCCTTCCAATGCCTAAATAAAAGGCAATTGGTCCTAAAGCGTGTGTTGTGTATAAATTTCCATTTCTTTCAGCATGTTCGTGCAAACGCCATTGTCCTTCATAATAAGTGTCGTGTAGCATCAATGCCCTTAAATCATGAAGATAAGCGCCCTCAGTATGTGTTATATCTCCAAATACGCCTTCTTGTATCATATTCAATACCCAAAGTTCCTCCTCATTATAATTGCAATTTTCCATCATAATGCAATGTTTTTGGGTGCGTTCAGCTGTTTCAATAATTTTCCAACAATCATCAATAGTGGAGGCAACTGGCA
>JABJNS010000012.1 GCA_018664745.1 Flavobacteriales bacterium
GTAACTTTTCCAATCAAACTTCCATCTACCGGAGAATAAGATTCAATTTCAGCACCACCACCAAAAGAATTAGCTCCTATTGAAGTACCATTATTAGATGCTTTAATTCCTAAAACGCCTAGTGTTTTTTTAATATCAATCATTGTAATTTATTTATATAAAATGAGAGTGCAAAAGTAGAAAAAAAGATGAGCTATGATTTGATATGCCTTGTTATTCCTTGGCTTCACTTTCTTTCTCCTCACTTTCTTTTTCCCCCAACAATTCCTCATCTTCATATTCCCCAATTTGAGCGAGTTTGTTTTTATAGGAAATTAAGGACCATGTCATCACAAGGCAACTAACCAAAATCACAAATAGTAACACTCCTTGAAATTCCGCACCTATACTTAACTCCTTAGGTATAGCAAAAAATAAGAGTATAGTAATCAATCCCCTTGGGGCTAAAAACAGTTGTGGGTTTACATCCTTCCCGTTAAAAATAAAGAGAGTAATTGCTCTAACAATATATATAATTGTTAAAATAACTAAGCCAATACCAATTACCTTAAAGCTTAACAAGCTCCCTAAATAAACTGACCAACCAAAAATAATAAAGAAGAAAGTCCTAACCACAAAAGCAGTTTCAGCAGTAATTACTTTCATATCTCCTAGCACCTCTTCTACTTTTTCTACATTCAATAATTTCATTAATCCTCCTTTGAAAAATACTTTGTAGTTGTTTAAAATCATACCAAAAATAAGAATGATTAATAAAGAAGACATATGGAGCATTTTCCCAACTGCATATAATAAAAGTAAGATAGCAATCAGTAAAAATAGTTTTACATGTCCTTTTATATTTTGGAAAATATAAATAAGAATATAAGAAATGATAACTGAGAAGATAACGGTTAACGCTAGGTTGCTAAATACCTCACCATATACACTTTCTCCAGAACTTGACCCCACCATAGTTAAGACACTATAAAAACCAATTATCCCAACAATATCCGAAAAGGTGCTTTCGTAAATCATAAATTCACGCTTGTCCTCATCCAAGTCATCAATGCTAGGCAAGATGATTGCAGAGCTTAAAATAGACAAAGGAATAGTGTACAACAAGGCGTTTAACACCTCAACTTCCATTAAAAGATTGAGTGCTAAAGCTGCTAAATAGGCAGTTCCAGCAAGCCCAATTAATGCCACCAAAAAGGATTTAACAATAAGTCCAATTTTTTCTTTTAGTAATTGTAAATCCAATGCCGCTTCTAATACAATTAGGATTAAACCCACAACACCTAATACTTCAAGTACAGGAAGCAAGTCAGGTTTCGGAAAGCCAGAAAAACGCAAAGCATAATTGATTCCAATCCCTAATCCAATTAATAATAATACAGCAGGGATTCCTGATTTTTTAGCGTAAAGATTAAAGAAATACGAAATAATTATCGTTATGGAAAAGATAATAATAAGATGATATGTTGTTAAAGCCTCAAACAAATTTAGAACAGTTTTAAAATATCATTTCCATTGGCAAAAACCAATAAACTAAGTAGTAAAATCATACCTACCATTTGTGCGTATTCCATTATTTTTTCTGGAGCAGGTTTTCCTACTATCATTTCATATAATAAGAAAACAACATGTCCCCCATCTAAAGCTGGGATAGGTAGTATATTCATAAACGCCAACATTAAAGAAAGGAAAGCAGTTAAATTCCAGAAAATTTCCCAGTTCCAAGTTGCAGGAAACATTGAACCAATTGCTCCAAAACCTCCCATTCCTTTGTAGGCACCTGTACTGGGTGATAAAATCATTTTAAATTGTGCAATATAACCTCCTAATTTTTTAATTGCTTTGTTGTATCCTGCAGGGAATGATGCTAAGAAACTAAACTTGTCTGATGCTAATTTATAGGTTCCTAATTCTTCTAATTGCTTGATGTTAATATTTGCTGGAGAAAAGCCTAAAGTACCTTCTTCTGAAACCAATATGTTCAGGTTTTTTTCTTTTCCATTCCTTTCTATTGTTAAAGCAATTTCATTTCCAATATGATTATTTAACCCTTTTTTAAATTCATCAAAATAAGTATAATTAACTCCATTAATTGCTGTTATAATATCCTTTTTCTTCAACCCTCCTTTTTCAGCATTTGAACCTTTTTCTACCCCACTAACAATAGTTGGAATTCTAGGGTATAAAATTAATTTTGTAGGATTATTAAGAAATTTATCAATCAAATCAATAGGCATATTAAGTGCCGTTTCTTCCCCATTTCGTTCTACTAAAATTGTTTCAGAAGTAATAACATTCTCTAAAATATCAGAATAACGATCAACAGGATATCCATCAGCAGAAATTATTTTATCTCCATTTCTGAAACCAATATCAGTCGCTAACCCATCTACACACCAAATACCATCTTTCATATTTTCGGTTGGTAAATACTTATCTCCATAAACATAAAGAGTCATGGAATATATGAAGATACCAAGCAGTAGATTTACCGTAACTCCACCCAACATAATAATTAGCCTTTGCCAAGCTGGTTTTGCTCTAAATTCCCAAGGTTCAGGGTCTTTTTCCATTTGCTCCTTGTCCATGCTCTCATCTATCATTCCTGATATCTTAACATAACCACCCAAAGGAAGCCACCCAATACCGTATTCAGTATCGCCAATTTTCTTTTTTACAACCGAAAACCAAGGATCAAAAAATAAGTAGAATTTATCTACTCTAGTTTTAAATAATTTTGCGGGTATAAAATGACCTAGTTCATGTAGTACTACTAGGATTGATAAACTCATTAAGAGTTGTGCAGCTTTTATTAAAAATTCCATTTATAATAGTTCGTTTGCTAATATTCTTGTTGCCTCATCTGTAGCAACATAATCGCTTAAGTTAGGTTTGGAAACAAAAGTAATTTTTTCCATACAATTGGCAATTAAATCGGACATATTTAAAAATCCAATTTTATCTTGCAGAAAAGCTGCTACTGCAATTTCGTTTGCGGCATTCAAAATACAAGGCATATTCCCTCCTTTTTGCATGCAATCATATGCCAATTGTAAGTTTCTGAAAGTTTCCAAATCAGGTTTTTCAAAAGTTAAATTTGGGTAATCCATAAAACTGAAACGCTTAAAAGTATTTGGTAGTCTTTTTGGAAAACCTAAAGCGTATTGTATAGGAAGTTTCATATCTGGCACTCCCAATTGTGCTTTAATGGAGCCATCTTCAAATTGTACTGCCGAGTGGATAATAGATTGTGGATGAACAACCACATCAATTTGTTCTGCTTTCAAATCAAACAACCATTTTGCCTCAATCACTTCTAATCCTTTATTCATCATACTGGCGCTATCAATTGTAATTTTAGCACCCATTTCCCAATTAGGATGTTTTAGGGCTTCTGCTTTTGTAATTTCAAGTAAGTCATTTCTCAATCTTCCTCTAAAAGGACCACCTGATGCTGTTAAATAAATTTTTTCAATAGGATTGTATTGTTCTCCTACTAAACATTGAAAGATAGCTGAATGTTCAGAATCTACAGGGTAAATATTTACGCCATACTCTTGGCACAACTTAGTAATTAAATCCCCAGCAACAACTAAAGTTTCTTTATTGGCTAAGGCAATATTCTTTTTAGCTTTTATTGCTCGAATAGTTGGTTTTAACCCTGAGTATCCCATTAAAGCAGTTAGGACAACATCTATGTTTTCTCCTTCTACCACTTCCTCTAAAGATTGTTGTCCAGCAAATACCTTTATTCCCAAACTGAAAAGCGCATCATCTACCTCTTTATATTTGTCTTCATTAGTGATGACAACTGTATTTGGTTTGAATTTTTTGGCTTGTTCAATTAGTAATGCACTATTGTTATTTGCAGTTAATACTTCTACTTCAAATAAGTCAGAATGCTCGGAAATTACTTCTAAAGCCTGTGTTCCTATTGACCCAGTTGACCCTAAAATTGCTACTTGCTTTCTTTTTTTCTCCATTAAAATATTCTTAATTTATCAGCAATTTTTCTATCATTTGCCAATCTTGGTACTTTATTTTGCCCTCCTAATTTCCCTATTGATTTCATGTAATCTCTAAACCCATTTTTACCAATTATACTAACTTCCAGTGGTTTTAAAATCCCTCCACTTATTAAATCCTTATAGTAAGTGTTTAGGCCTTGCAATTTATCATCTAGCATTTTTGTAAATTCTGCTAAATTTTGGGGTTGGGATTCAAACTCAATCAACCACTCATGGCAAGGCAATCCGTTCTCAGGATTTACCTTTGGTGCAACATGAAATTCATTAACTTGAGCAGGGAATTTTACTAAGGTTTCCTGTAATGATTTTTCAACCTCTTCAGCAATTACATGCTCACCAAATGCTGAGGTAAAATGTTTTATTCTACCACTTACAATAATTCGATAAGGGTCAATAGAAACAAATTTAATGGTATCTCCAATATTATACCCCCAAAGTCCAGCATCAGTATTTAGGATGATTACATAATTTACACCAACCTCAACATCAGCCAAGGAAATACGAGTTGGATTTTCGTTAAAAAATTCTTCTGAAGGAATAAACTCATAAAATATTCCATGATTTACACAAAGTAACATTCCTTCCTCTTTTTGTGAATCTTGATAAGCAATAAAACCTTCTGATGCAGGGTAAAGCTCTACCCCATCAACCTTTCTTCCGATTAATTTTTCAAAGGATTTTCGGTAGGGCTCATAGTTTACCCCACCATAAATAAAGAGGTCAAATTTCGGAAAAATATCTTTTATCAGCTTCCCTGTTTTATCTTGTAATTTTTCAAAATACATTTGCACCCATGGTGGAATTCCTGAAATTAAACTCATGTTTTCAGGAAGCGTTTCACCAACTATTTCATCAACTTTTGTTTCCCAATCTTCAATGCAATTGGTTTTAAAAGAAGGTAATCGGTTTTTTGTTAGGTAAGCAGGAATATGATGAGCTACAATTCCAGAAAGGCGTCCTGTTAATATGTCACCAGTTTTTGTGAGTTCTGGACTTCCTTGTAAAAAAATCATTTTTCCATTAACAATGCTAGTATTTTTTGTTTCTGCAATATAACTTAAAATTGCATCACGAGCTGCAGTAATATGATTAGGCATAGACTCCTTACTAATAGGAATATACTTTACCCCTGAAGTAGTTCCTGAAGTTTTACAAAAATAAAGTGGTTTCCCTGGCCAAAGCACATCTTTTTTTCCATCAATTATTTCTTGTATATAATCCTTTAACTCTTCATAATCTCTTACGGGAACATTATTTTTCCAGTCAGTATAATTTGAGATTTTAGTAAAATTATGGTCTTTTCCGAATTGAGTAGTTTTTGCCTGCTTTACTAGTGATAATAAAAGATCGCTCTGAACTTTTACTGCATTATTTTTCCATTTTTTGTTTTTAGAAACAATATATTTTGCAAATGGAAAACTAAGTGATGATTTAATACTCATTCTTAAAAAGAAATATAGTTTTCAGGATTAACAGGTGTGCCTTTGTGCCAGAGTTCAAAATGTAAATGTGGTCCTGAAGAAAGCTCTCCTGAATTTCCAATTATTGCAATATGATCGCCTGCATTTACAAAATCACCAACCTCCTTAAGCAATAATGAATTGTGTTTGTAGAGTGAAATATAATCATTTTTATGCTGTATAGCAATTACATATCCCGTTTCTGATGTCCAATGACTAACAATAACCGTACCATCAAGAACACTGCTAATTCGTGATTTTTCTTTAGCTACTAAATCTATTCCGAAATGCTTTGTTTTACTATTATATCTGTCACTTATTATCCCTGTAAGAGGGGTGAAAAACATCAAGTAATTATTTTCTGATGCTGATTTAATATAGATAGAGCTTTTGTCTTCTGCCTCTACCGACAAGCGTAATAGAGAATCTTCTTTAGACTTATCAAATACAATCTCATCTTCATTTTTTTCCGAAACCTTATTGCTTTCAATAGGAGTAACTAGTTCATTTCCATTAATAATATTATTAATGTTTTCAAGGTAAATAGCTCTATTGTGCAAGATATTTTCAAGGGAGTCAGACTTTAGAGATAATTCAACTAAGTTTTTTTGTACTTCAATTGATGATTTTCCGGGCACATATTCACTTAATGGGGTGTATGCAATTAATAGTAGTGTGCTGAAAAAACAAGCAAAAACAAAAATCCCTATAAAAGCCAAAACATTTAACCGAGATAATTTTACTGATAGTTTTTCTTCAAATGAGCTGTCAGTCATTATTACAAAACGATATTTATGTAACAATTTAGACCAATATTTTTCTCCTCCTTCTTTATCTTGCATAATGTTTGCAAATATCATAAAATTATAAGCATATTTGCGAGAATTTTACGATTAGCAGTAAAATAATTTTAAATAAAAGAAGTTTAGTATCCAAGTGAAGGTAAATACACAGCATATAGTTAAGGGTTTTTTAGCAATATTATTGTTGATTTCTACGAGTTGTTCTACCAAAAAAAAGACTTGGGTTAGTCGTACATTTCATAATACAACAGCTAAGTATAACGGGTATTTTAATGGAAAAGAAAGTATTAAATCTGGAATAAAAAAACTGCATGAGGGGTATAAAGATGATTATACAGCTATTCTTCCAGTTTATCCAACTGGGGATTTAAAAAAATCAAAGAAAATACATTCCTATATGGATAAGGCCATCAAAAAAGGGTCTATTGTTATTCAAAGACATTCCATAAAAATAAAAGGAAAAGAGTACTGCAAGTGGATTGATGATAATTATCTTTTGGTAGGAAAATCCTATTTCTATAAAGGAGAGTTTGATGAAGCAATTAAAACATTTAGTTTTATTAAAAATGAGTATAAGAAAAATGAAATCAGATTTGAAGCGTCTTTATGGTTGATTAGAAGTTATGTTGAAAAAGGAGATTTTACTACTGCTGAAATGGAGTTAGATGAGCTTGAAAATGACAGAAAATTCCCAAAGAATTTAGAAACTGAACGAGCAACTGTAGCTGCTGATTTTTATTTACAACAAGAAAATTATCCTCTTGCTTTAGAGAATTTGGGCAAGCTAGATAAGCTGATAAATAGGAAAAGAAAGAAAGTGCGCTACAATTATATAATGGCACAAATTTATCAGCAACACGATAACTTTAGGAGTGCTAAAAAGAAATACGAACAAGTTCTAAAGTCAAATCCTGAATACGAAATGGTATTTAATGCTAAAATGAATTTAGCACGATCATTAGAGACTGGAAGTAGAGACACTGATAAAATGCGTCAAAAATTGCTGAAAATGACGAAAGATGATAAGAACAAGGAGTATCTAGATCAGATTTATTACACACTTGCTGAAATGGATATGAATAATTCGGATACGCTTTCAGCTATTGATAATTACACGCTTTCTACCGTAAACAGCATAATAAATGAGTCGCAAAAAGCATTGTCATTTTTAGCGCTTGCTAGAATTGATTACAATAGAGCTTTGTATAAATCATCTAAAATATATTATGACAGTACTCTATTTTATATGGAGGATGATTTTAGAGCATACGAATTAGCAAAAGAAAACCATGAAGTTCTTCAGGATTTAGTTTATCATTTGGATATAATTAATATGCAAGATAGTTTACAGGCTTTAGCATCTCTTCCAAAGACAGAATTAAACACAATCATTAATCAAATTATACAGGATGAAGTTGAAAAAGAACGAGAAGCTTTAGAGGTTGAACGCTCCAAACAACAAATGATGTATGAAAACAATAGAAATGGTGGGAGAGGCGAGCAGTTTGGAAATAATACATCAGGAGGGAAGTGGTATTTTTATAACCCAGCAACTTTAAGTTTTGGACTTTCAGAATTCAGAAAAAAATGGGGAAAACGAAAGCTAGAAGATGATTGGAGAAGAAAAGATAAAAAAGTAAATAATACTTTTGAAATTGATTCAATTGCTTCAGATAGTACTGAGGTGATAACAGAAAATAAAAAAGACCCAAAATATTACTTAGATAAATTACCAAAAACAGAAGAAGATTTTGCTAATTCAAATGAAATGATAAAAGAATCTACTTATCAAGCGGGGGTTATTTATAAAAATGGATTGCTAGAGTATAATAAGAGCTCCTCCTTATTTATGAACTTGCTTTCTCGTTTTCCATATGACAAAAACTATGCAGCTTTGGCTTATTACAATGTATATACTAATCATCTGGAGGTAGGAAAGGAGCAGGAAGCGGAGGTGATGAAAAACTTATTACTACATAACTTTCCAAATAGTGTGTATGCTCAATTGTTAACAAATCCTAATTTCCAGGATGAGTGGGTTACAGAAAAGAATCAGAAAGAAATAGATTATCAGCTTGTGTACAGTAGTTATTTTGCAAAAGAATACGAAAAGGTTATCCTGCAAACAAATGAGCTAAAAGAGGATGATTATAGAACAAAAAATACTTTCTTAAGGGCGCTTTCTTTTGCTGGAATTAAGGATACGGCAAATTTAATAAATAGCCTTAACTTGATTATTTCATTTAAAGAAGATTTAGATATTATTGCTGAATCAGAATATTTGTTAAGTGTTTTAAAAGATCCTGTAGCTATGCAAAAAGCAAATGAACAAGCTTTAATGGAATCTCCTTATCTGTATAGAAGTTCAAAAACACACATGACCCTTCTTATTTTGCCAAAAGAAGGGGTAGATATCAACTATTTAAAAACATTGATTTCTGATTATCATGCTAAGGATTTTGAAAATGAAGTATTTGAAATAAGTGCAATGATGATGGGCTTAGATAAGCACCTTTTAATGATTAAAACATTTGCCAATGTTGAGGGTGTTATGTTGTATAATCAACTCTTTAACTCAAATAGCACAATTATTAATGAGCTTGAAAAAGCTGACTTTAAAGTGCTAGCTATTTCAATGGAAAACTTTAAGGAATTTTATAAAAATAAGGATGTTGAAGGGTATTACAACTTCTTTAAAAAGAATTATTTAGACAATAATTAAGTCTTTAAAATATTTTAGTAGTTTTGCACTAACAAATACTTTAATTAAGATGTTTACAAATAAAAATGAATCAATGAAAAAAGGAGAAACAACAGCAGCTGTGAATATGATTGGAGCAGGAACCGTAATCACAGGAGATGTATTTTCTAAAGGTGATATTAGAGTTGACGGAACATTAAAAGGCTCAGTAATTACTGAGGGAAAAGTTGTGTTAGGAAGAGAGGGAATTATTGAGGGAGATATTGAATGTAAAGATGCTGATATTTCAGGAACAATAAAAGCAAAAATTTCAGTTTCACAACTACTCTCATTAAAAGCAACAGCAAAATTAAATGGTGATATCATCACTAATAAACTATCAATTGAGCCTGGAGCTGAATTTACAGGTTCATGTAGTATGGGTGCGGTAATTAAAGATATTAAAGATGCTGGAAAAACCGAACAAAAAGAAAAGACCGCTTAATCGGTATTTAGTTCTAACTTCTGTTCCTTTTCAGATAGGAATAACTATTTATTTAGGTGCTTATTTAGGGAAATTGCTTGATACAAAATATGCTTTTGAAAAACCTTGGTTTACTATTGCAGGTGTTTTATTAGCATTAATTATTGCAATGTATAGTGTAATCCAACAATTAAACAAACTCAATAATCGGGATGAGTAGCAGAGCTTTAAAAGGGTTTATCTTAATTCTTTTTTCAATTCTTTTAGTAATTTTTATTGCACATGTAAGTGTTTTGCATTTACTGAATCATGATGCATTTGCTAATAGTATTATAACTTCTTATATTGGAAATTTCCTACTAACAATTGTAATATTTACCTTCATTTATAATAACAGAGAAAAAAAAACTGAACGTTTAGGTTTCTTTTTTTTAGGGGGGAGTATGATTAAATTTACATTATTCTTTATTTTTCTTTATCCTCTTTTTATGCAAGATGATTTAGTTAGTAGGCTAGAGTTCTTATCTTTTTTTATTCCATATTCGGTAGCTTTATCGGTTGAGACCCAACAATTGATAAAAGAGTTAAATAAGGCCTAAAATTAGATGGTTACTATCTTTAAATAGCTTAACTAAAGAAAAGGGCTAATTTGTTTTCGGAATTAACATAAATAGTTAGATTTGCACCGATTTTTAAAAAGACAATCATAGTCCTGTAAGATGAATATAAAAACAATAATTTTCACCCTAGTAATTTCGGCTTTTACAAACCTTAATATTTCAGCTGAAGAGCATGTAAATCATGGTGAAAAAGACATCAAAACCGAGATAAAAGAAACAATTGCGCATCACTTAATGGATTCGCATGATTTTATTTTAACACATGACCTTTCATTTCCACTACCTATAATTTTGTATACAGATGGTAATTTGGATATTTTTTCATCTGCTAATTTTCATCACGGAACAACATCTCATACTGTAAATGGTAGAACTTATTCTTTGGACCATGGGCATATTATTGAGGCAAGTGGCCTACATCCTATTGATTTTTCTATTACTAAGAATGTAACCTTCATTATGATTGTATTTTTAATGATGTTAATCATGTTTACAAGAATGGCGAAATCATATAAAAAATCTGCTTTGCCAAGTGGAATGGGTAGATTGTTAGAGCCAATTGTTCTTTATATAAGAGATGATATTGCTATTCCTAATATTGGGGAAAAGCACTATAAGAAATACATGAGTTACTTGCTTACTGTATTTTTCTTTATTTGGATTATTAATTTATTTGGGTTAACTCCATTAGGTGTAAATGTAACTAACAATATTGCAGTAACCCTTTCTTTGGCACTTATTACTTATGTGCTAACTACAGTTACTGCCAATAAAAGTTACTGGGGTCATATCTTTTGGATGCCAGGTGTGCCAGTTCCAATGAAATTTATTTTAGCTCCAATTGAGTTGTTAGGAACAATTATCAAGCCTTTTTCTTTAATGATTCGTTTGTATGCGAACATTACTGCTGGGCATGTCGTGCTAATGAGTATTTTAGGATTGATATTTATATTCAAAGGATGGATAGGTAGTTCTTTGTCGTTTGGATTGGCATTTGCATTAGCATTATTAGAGCTGTTAGTAGCAGCCTTACAAGCATATATTTTCACTATGTTATCAGCACTTTACTTTGGTTCAGCTGTTGAGGAGCATGATGATCATTAATAAAAGTATTAACTAGAGTGTTTAATTTTAAATCAATTTAATTATGGAAATTCCAGCTATTGTAGGTGCAGGTTTAGTAGTAATCGGAGCAGGTATTGGTATCGGTAGAATTGGTGGGTCGGCAATGGACGCTATTGCAAGACAACCAGAAGCTACTGCTAAGATCCAAACGGCTATGCTTATTGCTGCAGCACTAATTGAAGGTATTGGATTTGCTGCATTATTTGCAGTATAACAAACCTATTAATCAAAACTGCAAGGGTTGCTTGCAGTTTTGATTATATTTTAAAAATTAAACAGAAAAAAAACAAAAATGGATAAATTAATAAACGACTTTTCAGTAGGATTATTTTTTTGGCAATCATTACTTTTTATTGCATTAATTCTTTTGCTAAAGAAATTTGCATGGGGACCAATCTTAACTGCTGTTGAAGAGCGTGAAGATGGAATTAAAGATGCATTAGAAGCAGCAGAAAAAGCGAAAGCAGAAATGCAAGCATTAAATGCTGATAATGAAAGAATTTTAGCGGAAGCTAGAATTGAAAGAGATGTATTGTTGAAAGAAGCAAGAGAGATGAAGGGTAAAATTGTAAATGAAGCTAAGGAACAAGCAAATACTGAAGCTGACAAAATTTTAATTTCAGCTAAAGAGCAAATCAATAATGAAAAAATGAAAGCAATTACTGAACTTAAAAATCAGGTTGCTGATATGTCAATTGATATTGCTGAAAAGGTTTTAAAATCAGAATTATCTGACAAAAACAAACAAAACGAGTTAGTTGCTGAAGCATTAAAATTAACGAAATAGTATAATGAAGCAATCAAGAGTAACAATAAGATACGCAAAAGCTTTATTGCAATTAGCAATTGAGCAAAACACATTGGAGCAATCCTATAATGATATGGTATTGCTTGATGCAGTTTGTACAGATAGCAAAGAGCTTTCTTTATTACTTAAAAGCCCTATTGTAAAAACGGATCATAAATTAAGCATTCTAAAAGAGATTTTTGCTTCTAAATTAGGTGAGGTAAGTATGGCGTTTATCAACATAATTACAACTAAGAAAAGAGAGAGTTTATTGGCTTTAATTGCAAGTAGCTTTATCTCTTTATACAAAGTGCACAACAAAATTGAAACTGCTACAGTTACTACTGCCACTCCTTTGGATGAAGCATTAAGAGCTGATGTAATTAATTTCATAAAAAAACATGGTGATGATAATGTTGAGTTGACCGAAAAAGTTGATGAAAAAATTATTGGTGGTGCTATCATCAGAATGGGAGATAAGCAATTAGATGCAAGTGTATCGAAAGCAATTTCCGAACTAAGACAAACATTTAACAAAAACCTGTATTTACAGGACTTCTAAAAAAACACAAAAAAATGGCAGAAGTAAAACCAGCTGAAGTATCAGCAATTTTAAGACAACAATTATCAGGATTTAAATCTGAAGCAGAACTACAAGAAGTAGGTACTGTATTACAGGTTGGAGATGGTATTGCTCGTATTTATGGGCTTTCAAATGTTCAATCGGGTGAGTTAGTTGAATTCGAAAACGGATTAAAAGCAATTGTATTAAACCTTGAAGAGGACAATGTTGGAGTTGTACTTTTAGGCCCATCAAAAGGGATTAAAGAAGGAGATACTGTTAAGAGAACAAAGAAAATTGCATCTATCAATGTAGGGGAAGGTATGTTAGGTAGAGTTGTTGACGGAATGGGAAATCCTATTGATGGAAAAGGACCTATTGAAGGAACTACTTACGAAATGCCAATTGAAAGAAAGGCACCAGGTGTAATTTATCGTCAGCCAGTTGATGAGCCTTTACAAACGGGACTTAAAGCTGTTGATGCTATGATTCCTGTAGGAAGAGGACAAAGAGAGTTGATTATTGGAGATAGACAAACAGGGAAAACTGCTGTAGCTATCGATACAATTATCAATCAAAAAGAATTTTATGACAAAGGAGAGCCTGTTTTCTGTGTGTATGTTGCTGTTGGACAAAAAGCATCTACAGTAGCTGGTTTAGTTGATACTTTAGAAAAAGCTGGAGCATTACCTTATACTGTAATTGTTGCAGCAAGTGCTGCTGATCCTGCACCAATGCAATTTTACGCTCCATTAGCGGGAGCTGCAGTTGGTGAGTTTTTCAGAGATACTGGTCGCCCAGCATTAATTGTATTTGATGATTTATCAAAACAAGCTGTAGCTTACCGTGAGGTTTCTTTATTATTAAGAAGACCTCCGGGTCGTGAGGCATATCCAGGGGATGTATTTTACTTACACTCAAGGTTATTAGAGCGTGCTGCAAAAGTAATTAATGATGATACTATTGCTTCACAAATGAATGATTTACCAGATTCTCTTAAGGGAATTGTAAAAGGGGGAGGTTCGTTAACAGCTTTACCAATTATTGAAACACAAGCAGGAGATGTATCTGCTTATATTCCTACCAATGTAATTTCTATTACTGATGGTCAGATTTTCTTAGAGTCTAATCTTTTCTTATCAGGTGTTCGTCCTGCAATTAATGTTGGTATTTCGGTATCAAGAGTTGGGGGTGCAGCACAAATTAAGTCAATGAAAAAGATTTCAGGTACTTTAAAGTTAGATCAAGCACAGTATAGAGAGCTTGAAGCATTTGCTAAGTTTGGTTCTGATTTAGATGCAGCTACTAATGCTGTAATTGAAAAAGGAAAGCGTAATGTTGAAATCTTAAAACAAGGACAATATTCTCCTTTAAGAGTAGAAGAACAAGCGGCAATTATCTTCTGTGGTACTAACGGACTATTAATGGATGTTCCTGTAAAGAAAATTAAAGAATTTGAAGTAGAGTACATTGCTTTCTTACATGCCAAACATCAAGACACTTTAGATGCTTTAGCTGCTGGAAAATTAACAGATGAAATTAAGTCAACTTTAAAGACTGTAGCTGCTGATTTATCTTCAAAATACGCAAACTAAACAATGGCTAACTTAAAAGAAATAAGGTTAAGAATTACATCTGTTGGGTCAACTATGCAGATTACTTCTGCTATGAAAATGGTATCTGCAGCAAAGCTTAAGAGAGCGCAAGATGCAATTGTTCAAATGAGACCTTATGCAAATAAGTTGACCGAATTGTTAGAGAATTTAAGTGCTAGTTTGGATAGTTCAGATGGTGGTATTTATTCTCAAGAGCGTGAAATTAAGAATGTACTTTTAGTAACCGTTACTTCTAATAGAGGCTTGTGTGGAGGATTTAATGCTTACATTATGAAAAAGGCAAAAGCTTTAATTAATGATGAGTATGCAAATGCTAATGTGGGTATTCTTTCTATTGGAAAGAAGTCCTCTGAGCATTTTTCAAAAAATGGCTTTAATGTTGTAAGTACACATGACGCTTTATTTGGTGACTTAACATTTGAGAATGTTGCAAAAGTTGCTGACGGAATTATGCAGCAGTTTGTTGCAGGTAATTATGATAAAGTAATTTTGGTTTATAATCAGTTTAAAAATGCAGCTACACAAATTATTATGGCTGAAAACTTTTTGCCAGTTCAGGCGGCTGAAAGTGAAGGGGCGGTTGTAGGTGATTATTTGTTTGAGCCAACTAAGCAAGAGATTGTGGAAGAATTGATTCCAAAATCATTAAAAAC
>JABJNS010000085.1 GCA_018664745.1 Flavobacteriales bacterium
ACTCCTTTCGTATCTTTTTCATTATCAAGAATTATTACGAACAAATTGGAAGTGGATTAATTTTTAGGAGTTATGAAAATAAAGGTTTAGGAGTAGATAATGCAATGGATGGAGTTCGACTAAAATATAGCCCAGTAAAAGGAGTTTACCTCAAAACTTTTATCGGAAAAAGCCGAACATACTTTACCTATTCAGATGGAATAATTAAAGGGGCTGATGGTGAGGTTAATCTAAATGAAGCCTTAAACTTTAATTCGAAAACAAAAATAATTATTGGACAAGGGATTGTAAGTAGATTTCAACTTGACAATAACCCTAAATTTAAGTTACCTCAAAATGTTGCAGCTTATTCAAGCCGTTTAAACATCATCAATGGTGGCTGGAATTATTCAGGAGAATATGCTATAAAACTAAACGACCCAGTAGGATCCTTAACTGCAGATGGTAATAATTATGCTAATGGAAGTGCATTTATGAGCAACCTAGCTTATTCGCAAAGAGGGTTTGGTATTATTGCTGAAATGCATAGAGTAGATCATATGGAATTCCGATCAGAAAGGGCAAAAGAAAAACAATATATCATTAACTATATCCCAACTTTAACAAAACAACATACTTATACTTTATTGGCTTTATCTCCTTGTGCAACTCAACCAGAGGGTGAATTTGGAACACAACTTGATATCTTTTATAAAATAAAAAAAGGGACTATTTTAGGAGGTAAATATGGAACGAAAATTTCATTCAACTTTTCAAGGATTAGTGCACTAAATGGGGGGAACTCATTCCTAAATGACAACACTGAGCACACACCAATGCTTATTAGCATTAAAGGAGAGGAACTATACTTTAATGATATTAATTTAGAAATCTACAAAAAAATTAACAAGAAAATTAAAGTAACTGGAGTGCTCGCAAAACAAGCTTACAACAAAGATGTATTGGAAGGGAAAACGCCTGGAACTTACGGAACAGTTAATTCAACCATTGCAATTGCTGATATCAGCTACAAAATAAAAAAAGGCCATACTGTTCGTGTTGAGCTGCAAGAATTATTAGCAGATGGTGGAGATGGAAGTTGGAGTATGGGGTTGATTGAATACACCATATCTCCACATTGGTTTTTTGCAGCACAAGACATGTATAATTGGGGGAACCATGATGTGAAAAAACAATTACATTATGTAAATATTAACTGTGGTTTCCTTAGTGGATCAAACAGATTTTCCATTGGTTATGGTAAAAAAAGAGCAGGAATATTCTGTGTGGGAGGAGTATGCAAAGAAGTTCCTTCATCTAACGGATTTAGTTTAACAATCTCATCAAGTTTTTAATTATGAAAAATATAATCACCCTTTTTAGCTTTATTTTAATCATCACATCTTGTGATGTAGTAGAAGGCCCTTATTTAATTGATGATGGAGGAATTACTCCAGTTGACACCTCATCAAACACTTATGTTAAAAAAGTATTAATAGAAGACTTCACAGGACATACTTGCCCCAATTGCCCAGCTGCAGCTAGAGAGCTTGAAGCAATACATGATGTTTATGGAACTCAAATTATTGGAATGGCACTACATGTTTCAACTGGTTTCGCGTCACCATGGACAGGAGCTGGAAAATTTGAATATGATTTTAGAACGAAATGGGGGACTGATTGGGATAATTTTTTCGATATCTCTAATTCAGGATTACCAAGAGGAATGGTTAACAGGATAGGCTATCCTAATGAACATAAGTTAGGGAAAAACGAATGGTTAGCTGCTGTAATTACAGAACTAGAAAAGGGGATTGATTTTGGGATTAGAATTGCAAGTGATATAAGTGGAGGAAACGGAACTATCACTATTAATACTGAACTATTAAATGATGTAAATGGGGACTATAAATTAGTAGTCTGCTTGACAGAAAGTAACATTATCAATTGGCAAAAAGATGGACAAACAGAAAATGAATTTTACGAACACAATCATGCACTTAGGACTGTACTTCTTGATGAGAGCTTAAGCACATCTTCTTCCTATACTGCAGGAAATAAATTTGAAAGAGTAATCACTGTTAGCTTAAGTAGTCTGGAACAATATAATATTGATTATTCTGAGAATACAGCTATTAACGGAAGTGGAAATGCAGGAGGATGGGTTGCAGAAAATATGTCGGTTGTAGCTTATATTTACAATACAATTACCAAAGAGATAGTACAAGTTGAAGAAGCACATTTAACTAATTAAAACCACATCAATTATGAAAAAAATATTATTCACATTATTAGCTGGAACTATTGGGTTCACATCTAATGGGCAGACAGTAGAAAGCATTATTGGAAGTGATATTGCTCAAGGAGAAAAAATGATTGAAGCCTACTTTACGCCTATGGCTGAAAGTTTTGGCGCAGGGTTAAATAATGGCTGGTACAATACAGCTAAACCACACAGCTTAGGTGGTTTTGATTTAACTTTTACTTTAAATACCGTTATTATTCCTAACTCTGCTGAAACTTTTAATATTAAGGAGGCAGGAGGAAGTATTTTTAGATCTACTGAAGATGAGGCCGCAACTATATTTGGGAGTTCTAATAGCACTGCAATGTATTATAACCCATCATCAGTAGCAGGTTCAGATAGCATTACATTTAATATGCCAGGAGGATTAAAAACTCCAGCTATGCCATTACCAATGATACAAGCAGGGATTGGATTAATCAAAAATACGGCTATTGACATCAGATATATGCCAATGCTAAATGTAGGAAATGCAGTAAAAGTTAATCTTTTTGGAGTTGGAATAAAGCACGACTTATTACAATGGATTCCTGTAATTGGTGATGCAATACCAATGAGTTTATCTATTCAAGGAGGATATACTACATTGAATACTGAACTAAAAATAGCAGACCAAAAAGTTGCTCTAAAAACTAAAGCAACTACAATAAATCTTGTTGCATCAAGAAAAATATTGATGGTTACGGGTTATGCTGGAGTAGGATACAATTCATCTAAAACAACTTTTTCTGCTGATGCTAATTTTGATTTAGGAGGCGTTAAGTTTGAGGAAGAAGTAGCAATGGATTTTACAAGCAATAATAACCTTAGAGCAAATATTGGATTAAGGCTTAATATTACTCTTTTAACCATACAAGCAGATTATACTTTTGCTGAGTACCCAACAGCTACTTTAGGTCTCGGTGTTAGCTTAAGATAGCATGAGAATCTTTCTTTACATTCTTCTTTGTGTTGTTTCTATCAATATTCAAGCACAAAATTTTGGAGGAGGATTAATTTTAGGATTAAGCACTTCACAAGTTTCAGGAGATCATCTTGGAGGATTTAATAAAGCAGGATTGCTAGTTGGTGGTTTTGTTAATTTACAACTCAGTAATACTCTAAAAGGTCAAATGGAAATGACTTTTATTCAAAAAGGGAGCAATAACCCTAAAATGAATGAAAATGGAATTACCGATATTAATTTATCCTATGTTGAAGTGCCTTTACTTTTAAAATATCAACAAAGCAGTACAATAACTGTTGAAGGAGGGATTGAAACTGCTTTTCTAATTTCCTCTTCTAACAATGATATTTACGGTCAGCTTTCTAGCAATAAAACAAGAGAATTCAACACAACAGACATTGGTGTTTTTATAGGTGTTGATTATTCTATTAACCCCCGATTAGTATTAAATAGTCGTATTAGTAATTCTATTTTACCAATAAGATCTCATGCATCAGGGAGTACTTTTCAACTTAATAAAGGGCAATACAATTCTGTATTGAGCTTTGCACTTCATTATCATTTATAAATGAATAAGAAACACAAAATAATAGTTGCTGTAACTGGCGCAAGTGGCGCAATATATGCCAAAGTACTTTTTGATAAATTAGTTCAACTAAAAGAGCAAATAGAAGAAGTTGCTGTGCTGATGAGTGATAACGCAAAATATGTTTGGGAAACTGAATTAGAAAATACAGACTACAACAATTACCCATTTACATTTTATGATAAAATGGATTTTATGGCTCCTTTTGCAAGTGGTTCAGCAAATTTTGGGACTATGATTATTTGCCCAAGTTCAGTGGGAACTATGGGGAGAATTGCAGCAGGAATTAGCAATGACTTAACAACTAGAGCGGCTGATGTAATTCTAAAAGAAAGAAGAAAATTGATAATTGTTGCAAGAGAAACCCCACTAAGTTTGATTCATATCAATAATATGAAAACAATTACTGAGGCGGGAGGTATCATTTGCCCAGCAACTCCATCATTTTACAGCAAACCTCAAAATTTTGAAGCCTTAGCTGCTACTGTAATTGATCGAGTATTAACACTCGGTGGTATAGAAAACAATTCATATAGTTGGGGTACAAAACAATAAATTGCTGAACTTTGGGTTATTGTAATTGAAAAGAATAAAAACCTATGTTAGAATTCAGTAAAAAGATACTTCAAAAAGTAAGTTTTGATCAAGATTTATTCAGAAAAGAATTACAAAAAAGTGCAAGATGGATTGGTAAAAATGAAATAATTACCTTAAAAGTTTGGGCACTTACCTCCTTTGCTCAATACAAAGACACAATACTAGAGGTTTTTGATCAAATTTCTTAAAATAAATTTCCTTGGTCAGCAGATTTTGTTTTTCCTAAATGTTTAAAAGCTAAATCAGTTGCTTGCCTTCCTCTTGAAGTTCGCATTAAATAACCTTCCATAATAAGGAAAGGTTCATACACTTCTTCAATCGTTCCCGCCTGCTCACCCACTGCAGTAGCAATAGTAGTAAGCCCCACAGGACCTCCTTTAAATTTATCAATAATAGTTGATAATATTCTATTATCCATTTCGTCCAAACCATGCTCATCAACATTAAGTGCAGTTAAAGAATATTGGGTAATTTTTTTATCAATATTTCCATCTCCTTTTATCTGAGCAAAATCACGAACACGCCTCAATAAAGCATTTGCAATCCTTGGTGTACCTCTACTTCTTCCCGCAATTTCAGCTGCCGCATCCTTTGCAATACTTACATCCAAAATAGAAGAAGAACGATTTACAATTTTAGAAAGTAAATCTAATTTATAATATTCCAAACGAGCATTAATCCCAAAACGAGCCCTCAATGGTGCAGTTAATAATCCTGAACGAGTAGTTGCTCCAATTAATGTAAAAGGATTTATTTTAATTTGAACCGAACGCGCATTTGGTCCTGATTCTATCATAATATCAATTTGATAATCCTCCATTGCAGAATACAAATACTCCTCAACAATAGGATTTAACCTATGGATTTCATCAATAAATAACACATCTCTTTCTTCCAGATTGGTAAGCAAACCTGCTAAATCGCCTGGTTTATCCAAAACAGGACCAGAAGTAGTTTTGATATTAACCCCTAACTCATTGGCAATAATATTGGCTAAAGTAGTTTTTCCAAGCCCAGGAGGGCCGTGTAACAATACATGATCCAAAGCCTCTTCTCTTTGAGAAGCAGCCTGAATAAATACTTCAAGATTATCTACAATTTTTTCTTGCCCCTCAAAATCTTCAAATAGTTTAGGACGCAATACTTGCTCTATCGCCAACTCCTGTTCAGAGAAAGCTTCATTATCAGGGTTTAGATTTTCATTCATGCTAGCAGCAAATGTAAACAATAATTGATAAAAAAAGGGTCAGCAATGCTGACCCTTGAATTTTATATTAACAAACCTAAATCTTAGGTATGTAAGTGTTTACTCTCATCTAAGAAAGGATGATTCTTAGTTTCTAATGGTTCTTTTGTTAAAGCATTTAAAACTAAGTATATTAACAAACCTCCAAATCCTAATCCAATTCCAACCTCAGTAAATCCAATATGACCATGTGTACCTAAAGTACCAGGAGTTACCAATAAATAAGAATTTAACCAGTGACCCAATAGAATGATACAACCTACAAAAATTAATCTTCCATTGTTTCTTTTTGCATCTCTACTCATCAATAGAATAATAGGAGCAATAAAGTTAATAATCATACTGAACCAGAATAAGAACTTATAATTTTCAACTTCTAATCTAGCAGTAAAGTAAGTTACTTCCTCAGGGATATTAGCATACCAAATCAACATAAATTGTGAGAACCAAATATATGTCCATACCAATGAAAAGGCAAAAATCCATTTTCCTAAATCATGAATATGATTTTCATTCACATCCTGCAAATGTCCTTTCCTTTTTAGATAAAGGGTAAATAATAAAACAGTAGTAAAACCAATTGCACACCATTCAGCAAATATATACCATCCAAAAATAGTTGAGAACCAGTGTGTATCAATTGACATAATCCAATCCCAAGAAGCCATTGCAGAAGTTACCGCAAAAAATACCATAAACCATGCTGAAGTACTTACCCCTCTAAAGTGAATAGCTGTACCTCCTTCTTTATCTTCTAATACTGATAAAGCTCTTAATTTCTTAGCAAAATAATTCCATCCTAATAAGTAAATTATTGTTCTGATGATGAAGAAACTTGCATTTAAGTAAGCTTCTTTACCTGCAATAATTGCATCATAGTCTTTATGACCAACAGTCATAATACCTTCATGTAACCAGTGGTAAATATGATTCCAGTGCATAATACTTGCCACCATGATGAATAGCATAATTAAACTAAATACTGGTAATGCTGCCATAATTGCTTCTGGCACCCTTTTCAGTACGATTGACCAACCTGCTTCAGCTACATATTGTAAGGCAACAAAAAACACACCAAATACTGCAATACCTATATAAAAATAAGTGTTGAACAATAATGCTGGCCAAGCTCCATGAGGATTTGAAACAAATCCAAAAATTAATGCAATTAACCCAATAGCCATTAATGCCATTGTAAAATTCTTTGCTTTTTTATCTATTGTAAACATTGTTTATCTATTTTTTATTTACCTAAATTCTGTAATTCTTCCTGAACATAAAGAGTAATTTTCCATCTTTCATCTTCATTAATTTGTGTAGCATGAGGCCCCATAGCATTCAATCCATAAGTAATAGCATGGAAGATATGTCCTGCCTTTAGCTCGTTCATAGGAACGCCTGGTCTTCTATTCAATTTTGCATCATTATAATGAGGTACTGCAGAATAAATTGCATGAGTAATAGTTCCATCACCAGCACCAGTTGCACCATGACAATGCTCACAGAACATTCCGTAAAGCGCTTTACCATCTGCTAGGTTTTTCTCATTATTTTCAAATGGATTAACAGCCGAATTTCCTGCTGCTAAATACCCATCTAAAGTTCCGTCATAGTTAAATGTAGAAAGGTGTCCTCTAGCAACTGTACCTTCAACAGGCTGTAAAGCATTCATACCAGTAATAGTATTTTCACCATAAGTTTCCAATGATGGTGAACGGTACATATTAGGCATAAATTCATATCCAGGATCAGAATCTCCTCCACAAGAAGACAAGAATACAACTCCTGAAATAAAGGCTAATTTTAAAAGTAATTTATTCATAATTATGCGTCTTTTTCGTTAATTTCAGTAGCTCCAGTTTTTGTAAGCATTGCTTTTACATCTGCTACATTTCCTTCCACTTCTATCTCCATTAAAAATTTATCATCTGTAGTTCTTGCATCAGGACTATCAGAAACTCCACCTGGGTACAATCCATTTCTTATCAAATAAGTAATTGACATAAGGTGAGCTGCAAATAGTACTGTACATTCGAACATAATAGGAATAAATGCTGGCATATTATGATAGAAAGTAAAGTTTGGTTTCCCACCAATATTCTGTGCCCAATCTACAATCATGATATTATAAATCATTAAAGCAGCTAATGAAAGCCCAATGCAACCATAAATAAAAGCAGTAATTGCCATTCTAGTTTCTTTTAAGCCTAAAGCTTTGTCTAAACCGTGTACAGGAAAAGGAGAATAAACCTCCTTTATCTCAATTTTATTAGCGCGAATTTCTTTTACTGCAGCTAATAAAACTAGCTCACAATCAAAAATTCCGTATAGTGTATTTTTACTCATTATTTCTTGTTTTTATATTCAGATCCTGAAGATTTAACAATTGATTTTAATTCTGCCTGTGCAATTACAGGGAAAGTTCTTGCATATAAAAGGAACAATACAAAGAAGAAGCCAATTGTTCCTAAGTAAATTCCTATATCAATAAATGAAGGAGAGAACATTGTCCATGCTGATGGTAAGAAATCTCTATGCAGAGAAGTTACAATAATCACAAAACGCTCAAACCACATCCCTATATTTACAAAAATTGACAAGATGAATGTTGCTACAAAGCTCTTTCTTATTGAACTGAACCAATATAATTGAGGAGTTAATACATTACAAGTCATCATAATTGCATAAGCCCACCAGTAAGGACCAGTTGCTCTATTCAAGAAAGCATATTGCTCAAACTCAACACCAGAATACCATGACATGAAAAGCTCAGTAATATATGCCGTACCTACTAATGAACCTGTAAGTAGAATAATAATATTCATGTACTCAATGTGCTTAATAGTAATATAAGCTTCCATGTTTACTACTTTCCTCATAATGATAAGTAAAGTTTCAACCATTGCGAAACCTGAGAACAATGCACCCAATACAAAGTAAGGAGGGAAAATTGTTGTATGCCATCCTGGAATAACAGAAGTAGCAAAATCCATAGATACAATAGAGTGTACCGAGAATACAAGTGGAGTTGCTAAACCTGCTAATACTAAAGAAACTTCTTCAAATCTTTGCCAATGCTTTGCCTTACCACTCCATCCAAATGAAAGGAAAGAATATAATTGCTTTTTCATTGGTGCAGTTTTTTCACTCATTCTATCTCTTAACATTGCAAAATCAGGAATTAAACCAATGTACCAGAATACTACTGACACAGAGAAGTAAGTTGAAATTGCAAATACATCCCAAAGTAAAGGAGAGTTAAAGTTTACCCAAAGGGAACCAAACTGATTCGGAATAGGAAATACATAATACGCTAACCAAGGACGACCCATGTGAATTAATGGGAAAAGTGCAGCCTGAGCTACACCAAAAATTGTCATTGCCTCAGCTGAACGGTTAATTGACATTCTCCATTTTTGACGGAATAATAAAAGTACTGCCGATATTAATGTACCAGCATGACCAATACCAATCCACCAAACAAAATTGGTAATATCCCAAGCCCAGTTGACAGTTTTATTAAGCCCCCAAGCACCAATACCAGTACCTATTGTATAGGCCATACTCAGTACACCCCAAATAAACAACACTAATGATAGTGAGAATAATATCCACCAATATTTACTAGCCTTACCTTCAACAGGCTTTGCAATATCTTTTGTTATATCATGGAAAGATTTATTTCCAAGAATTAACGGATCTCTAATTTCTGCTTCTTTTTGCATATCTATATATTAAGCTTTATTTCTAATTTTTGTTTGATAGAATACTGAAGGATCAGTATTTAAATGTTCTAATAAGGCATAAGACCTCTCATCTTTCTTAAGTGCCTGTACTTGATGTGTATTGTCATTTACATCACCAAATACAATTGCGTTAGTAGGGCAAGCTGATGAACAAGCCGTTTGAGCATCTTTATCAGCAACTCTAGTTCCTGATTTTTTAGCATCCAACTTAATTTCTTGGATTTTTTGGATACACATAGAACATTTTTCAATAACTCCTCTTGATCGAACAACAACATCAGGGTTCAATACCATTTTACCATGGTCATCATTCATGTTGAAATCAAACTTATCGTTATCAGAATATTGGAACCAATTAAATCTTCTAACTTTATAAGGACAGTTATTTGCACAGTATCTTGTACCTACACATCTGTTATAAGCCATGTGATTTTGCCCTTCAGCACCATGTGATGTTGCTGCAACAGGACAAACTGTCTCACAAGGAGCGTGATTACAATGTTGACACATTACAGGCTGGAATACTGTTTCAGGATTCTCAGATGGGTCTTCCATTTCAGCATACATAGTAATAGCAGATATCTTTTCTTCAGCTGATCTTTCTTTCGTCATATCAGAAGAAAAATATCGATCAATACGCAACCAGTGCATATCTCTAGATTTTCTTACTTCTTCTTTCCCAACAACAGGCACATTATTTTCAGCATGACAAGAAACAACACAAGCTGAACAACCAATACAAGAAGTTAAGTCAATTGACATATTCCAGAAATGCCCAGTTGAATGATCAAACTCATCCCATAGAGTTACCTCAGAAGCAGGTTTAAATCCATCATGAGTAGCATAAGTTACTTGTTTATTCCCAGCATTAGGGTTTTTAATAAAGTCTTCTAAAGTAGTTTCTTTTACTATGTCTCTACCCATCATAGTATGATGTAATTGTGTTGCAGCAAATTCATATTCACCTTCAACAACCTCAATAGTAGCTATTCCATTTCCTAATGCAAATGCATTAAAACCAATATCATTACCACATTTTCCAGCAGCAGTTCTACCATAACCAACAGCCATTGCAACAGTACCAATAGCTTGCCCTGGCTGAATCATAACTGGTACATTGTTAAATATAGTTCCGTTTACAGTAAGGGTTACCATGTTACCATTTAATCCCCCATTAGAAACATTCCAATTTTTAATTCCTAGATCACGAGCTGTAGAAGCTGACATAGTTAAGTAATTATCCCAACATGCTCTTGAAAGAGGATCAGGCAACTCTTGTAACCAAGGGTTGTTAGATTGAGTTCCATCTCCCATTGAGATTTTTTCAGTCATTTCAAACTCAATTCCATCTGCTTTAGCTAAACTAAATGAAGGAACAGGAGCAGCAAAAGAACTTACAGTTGGAGCAGCTTGATTTTGTGTAAAATAACCATCATGTACAGATTTATTCCAATCAATAGATGAATATGTATTTTGCAAATATGTATGGTAATCTGATTTCCCCATCCAAGTCATTAAACTTTCTTGGAATTGACGACCATTAAATAAAGGAGAAATTGTTGGTTGTATTAAAGTATAGACTCCATTAGACGGGTTTGCATCTCCCCAACTTTCTAAATTATGATTATCAGGACAAGCATACATCATTTTTGCAGCCGACTCATCATTATATAAAGAAGTAGCAATCGTTAATTCTACTTTTGCTAATCCTGTATTATAAGCAGCAGAATTTTGTAAAGTATAACTTGGGTTTACATTATTAGTAATCAATGCTGTAATATTTCCTGCATTCATTTCACTAATAAGTGTAGCAACATCAGTATCATTTCCTTGTTTTAAGTATGAAGGATTAGATAAAGATAATGTGTTTTCGTAATTTCCTAATTTGTTGTTAATTGCATTTACTAAAGTTTGAACTTGAGCATCATTGCTATTACAAACAACAATTGATTTACCAGCATTGTTAGCTAAGTCATTCGCCATTTTAGCAATTCTGCTATCAGCAGTACCACCACTTAATGCGCTATATAAGTTGGATAATAAACCTGCTTGTTCAGATGGCTTAATCTGTGTTCTATCATCAGCATTAGAACCTGTAAGACTTAAAGAAGATTCTACTTGGTAATGCTTAGCCATTGTTCCGTTCTTAGGATTACGAGCGGTAACATATTGTTTAGCATAGTCAGCATTTAGCCAGTTTCCTAAAAAGTCAGCCCCAAAAGAAACGATAACATTTGCTTTATCAAAATTATAAGTTGGTAATGCTCTTACTCCAAATGAAGCTTCATTAGCATCCAACATTCCACTGTAAGAAACAGCATCCATTTGCACATGCATTACATTACCGTAAGCAGCAGAAAAATTAGCAATTAATTGTTTAGTAGAAGGACTTAATATTGTAGAAGATAAAATAGCAATTTTACCACCATTATCTTTTATCTCATTTAATTTTGCAATAATCTCAGCATCAGCAGTACTCCAATCCGTATCCACACCTGCTTTCATTGGGTTTTTCAATCTTGATGAATCGTATAATGAAAGAACAGAAGCTTGAATTCTTGCGTTAGTTGCTGATTTGTTTGAATCAATTTTGATTGGACGGCCTTCTCTAGTTTTAACTAAAACTGAAGCGTAATCGTGCCCGTCATACATAGTAGTTGCATAGTAGTTAGCAACACCAGGAGTAACTTCCTCTGGCTTTATTACATAAGGGATTGCTTTGTTAACAGGAGCTTCACAAGCTGCTAAAGTTGCTGCAGCAGTACTAAATCCTAAAAACTTTAAGAAATCTCTTCTTGATGTAGAAGTAGAAGATAATTCTTTATCTCCTAAAAATTCATCAACAGGAATTTCTTCAACAAATTCATTTTGTTTTAGCTTGTCAACTAACGGATTGTCATTTAGCTCAGCTAAACCTTTCCAATATTTTTTTGCTTTTGTCATTTTATATAGAAATTAAAACCTAAATCTTTTATTAATAATGGCACTTACCACCTTCCAAACCACCAATCTTGTCAACAGTGATTTTTTCACCTGCATACTTTTCCTTCATTTTTTCGTGCATGCTTGTGTAATAGTCATTTCCTTCCATCTTTACTTCAGTTTCTCTATGACACTCAATACACCAGCCCATAGTTAATTCTGATTCTTGTTTCACCACATCCATCTCCTCAATAGCACCATGACATTCTTGACATTCCAACTGACCAACAGTAACGTGTTGAGAGTGATTAAAATAAGCTAAATCAGGCAAGTTATGAATCTTAACCCACTCAATTGGTTTTTGTTCATACCCTTCAATATAAGTTCTTGTTTCAGGGTCATAACCAATAGCATCATAAATCTTTTGGATTTCAG
>JABJNS010000086.1 GCA_018664745.1 Flavobacteriales bacterium
GCAGGAGAAGGAGAAGATGGAAGGATAAAATCAGCAGTGGGAATCGGTACACTTTTAGCAGATGGAATTGGAGATACAATTAGAGTTTCATTAACGGAAGCTCCTGAGTTTGAAATTCCAGTTGCACAAAATTTACTAAAACATTTTGAAGGAATAGAGGAGCATGATTCTATTGAGAAAATCACAAAAAACCCGCTACATTCTTTTGATTATAAAAGAAGAAAAACAAATGAAGTACTAAATATTGGTGGAGGGAATGTCCCTATTGTAATGGCAGATTTTTGCTTGAAAGAAAAAATTACTGCTGCATCCTTTTTTGCTTTGGGTTCTAACTATTCCGTCCCTCTGGATAAATGGAACCTTACCGATATGGCAGCCGATTATGTTTTTGTAGGCAACCATGATTTGGATTTTGAAGTGCCAGGAACTTTAGGAGTTATTTACAACTATAAAAAATGGATAGAGCATAAAAAAGGATATCCATTTTTAACAATAAATGACTATTTGGATGAGGAGGAAATTTCTGAAAAACTGAATATTGTTTATGTTTGTCTTTCGGATTTATGTGAAGAGCTCTTTGCTAAATTAAAAACAGATACAACAGCTGTTTTAATGATAGATACTTATAATGAAAATGGGCTTGCCGAGCAAAGGAAACTCTTTACTGAACTAATGAATAACGGAATTAAAACTCCAGTGATTATCGGTAGAGCTTATGGTGATTTATCAGAAGAACAATTGCAACTTTCAGCAAGTTCTGATTTAGGGGCTTTACTTTTAGATGGATTGGGAGATGGAATATTTATTGCTGCAGAAAATTGCGGCTCCTATCAGTCGATAAATTCACTAGCATTCGGAATATTGCAAGCCAGTAGAACAAGAATTTCCAAAACAGAATATATTTCTTGTCCTAGTTGTGGGAGAACTCTTTTTGATTTACAAGAAACAACTGCAAAAATCAGAAAAGAAACTGACCATCTGAAAGGAGTTAAAATTGGAATAATGGGTTGTATAGTAAACGGACCTGGAGAAATGGCAGATGCCGACTATGGTTATGTGGGTACTGGAAAGGGTAAGATTACGCTTTACAAAGAGCAAACAGTAGTCGAGAAAAACATAGCTGAAGAAAAGGCAGTATCTGCTTTAATTGACCTCATAAAAAAACATGGGGATTGGGTGGAGAGAAATTAACCCACCTTTATTTTAGTCGCTACCTCTTTTGCTTTTTCAACCAATTCAGTTGTAGTTTCTGAGCCATAAGCTAAGGCAACAGCCATTCTTCTGTACTTTCTTGTAGTTGGTTTCCCGAAAATCTTGAAGTCAGTATTTTTAAAATTAGCTGCTTCATCTAATCCAGTAAAAGTTGGCCAATTGCTATTTTCTTTATCAGCTAATATTACAGCAGAAGCACCATTTGTTATCAGTGGAATATCCAAAACAGGAATTCCTAAAATAGCACGAGCATGCAATTCAAATTCTGTAAAATTTTGTGTTCCAGCTAAGGTTACCATTCCAGTATCATGAGGTCTTGGGGAAAGCTCAGAAAAATAAACTCCCTCTTTTCCTATAAAGAATTCTACTCCCCATATTCCGCTACCACCAAGTGCTTTTGTTACTTTATTGGCTATTTCTTCTGCCTCTTTTAAATGAGAATCTTCCATAGTCATGGGCTGCCAACTTTCTTGGTAATCTCCTCTTTCTTGCCTATGTCCTATTGGCGGACAAAAAAGCGTATTTCCATTATTTTGTGTTAAGGTTAAAAGTGTGATTTCATAATCAAAATCAATAAAGGCCTCAACAATTACTTCCATCAAATCTCCTCTTGAACCTTCCAAAGCATAATTCCATGCTTTCTCAATATCTTCTTCCGTTTTTATTACAGACTGTCCTTTTCCTGAACTTGACATTAAGGGTTTTACCACACAAGGCATACCAGTAAAAGCAACTCCTTCTTTCAGCTCTTGGTAAGATGTTGCGTATTTGTATTTAGCCGTTTTCACTTCTAAATCAATAGCTGCCAAATCACGGATTGCTTTTCGGTTCATAGTAAAGTTTGCAGCCTTAGCAGAAGGAATTACAGTAAATCCTTGCTTTTCATAATCATAAAATCGTTCAGTACGGATACTCTCTACTTCAGGAACAATAAAGTCAGGCTTATGCTTGGTAACAATTCTATCCAACTCTGCACCATCCAACATATTTATTACTTCAAATTCGTGAGCTACTTGCATGGCAGGGGCATCTTTGTAATTATCTACCGCAATTACATATTGCCCTAGTCTTTGCATAGCAATTGCTACTTCCTTTCCTAACTCCCCAGAACCTAATAATAGTATCTTATGTCTCATTTTTAACTCCAAAGATTTGTTGGGTAAACACCATCAGCAATACACTTAGTAATTGCAGCAACTGCCATAGGCTTATCTTCTTTATAAGTTACCCCAAACCAATTATCATCAGTAGGAATTACACGCACAGCCATTTGCTTACTTACTATCATATTTGTAACAA
>JABJNS010000087.1 GCA_018664745.1 Flavobacteriales bacterium
ACAAATACTTCCTAATTCTTTTTCAATCCCCATAGCGTAAGCAGTATTGATTGTTGTTGCATTTATCACCCCTTCAGGAGTCATTTTTAGTTGTATACAACCTAAGGATGCTACAAAATTCATATTTCCGCTAGGTGTTGATCCTGGATTGTAATCTGTTGCTAAAGCTACTGGTAATCCTTCATCTATCATTCTTTTTGCTGGTCCGTAAGGTATCCTTAAAAAGAAAGAACAAGAAGGTAAAATTGTTGGCATACAATTACTTCCTTTCAAAGCTTCATAATCTTCTTCAGCCATTTCTTCTAAATGATCCACTGATAAAGCACCTAAATCAACTGAGGCTTTCACACCACCAATTGCATTAAACTGATTGACATGTGTTTTGGCTTTTAATCCTAATTTATTGGCTGCTATTAACAGGTTTTTTGTATCTTCAACAGAAAAGTATCCATCCTCACAGAATATATCTACATAGTCGACTAATCCTTCTTTTGCTACTATTGGTAACATCTCATTGATTACCAAATCCATGTAGCCTTCTTTATTGTCTTTGTATTTTTTTGGTAGAGCATGTGCTCCTAAGAAAGTTGATTTTATAGTAACATCAGATGCTGCTTTTAATCTTTTAATTACTCTTAGCATTTTAATTTCAGCATCTAAATTTAGTCCGTAACCACTTTTTATCTCAATTGCTCCAGTTCGCATTTGTACTAATTCGTTTAATCGAGCAAATGCATCTTCAAAAAGTTCATCTTCTGATACATTTTGTAATTTATCAGCAGAGTTTAGAATTCCACCTCCTCTTTCTTCTATTGCAGCATAACTCAATCCATTTATTCTATCGACAAATTCTCCTTCACGGCTTGCTGCAAAAACTAGATGTGTATGGCTGTCGCAATAAGTTGGAAAAACCATTCCTCCTCCAGCATCAATTATATCAGTATTATTCCAGTCTTCAATTCCATCCCAGTTCTCCATACTTCCAAATGATGTAATGACTCCTTCTTCAAACTCAATAAATGCATCCTTTATAGTGCTGATATGTGACATATCTTTACCTGCCACCCATTTCCTAGCAATTGTTTCTGTTTGGATGAGTTCTGAAATATTCTTGATTACTGTTTTCATAATTTGTTTTTTTGATTGTGCTAAAATACAAAATTCACTCTAATCAATTATGTTATATTTGCGGAATGGGAAATTCTATTGGTACAATTTTTAAACTAACTACTTTTGGTGAATCGCATGGTGCTTCTATTGGTGGTATTATAGATGGTTGTCCTGCAAAATTGGAGTTGGATTTTGATGTTATTCAAAAACAGTTGGATAGAAGAAAGCCAGGGCAATCTAAGATTACTACTCAAAGAAAAGAAAGCGATACGGTAGAATTTTTGTCTGGAATTTTTGAAGGAAAAACTACTGGGACTCCTATAGGCTTTATAATAAAGAATAAAGATGCTAAAAGCAACGATTACTTTTATGTAAAAGATACTTTTCGCCCATCTCATGCGGATTTTACTTATCAGCAAAAATATGGCATTAGAGATTACAGGGGAGGTGGAAGATCATCTGCTCGCGAAACAGTATGTAGAGTTGTTGCAGGTGCTATTGCTCAGCAAATATTAGATAAAATAGGAGTGACTATTTCTACTTATGTAAGTGCAGTGGGGAATATAAAACTAAATCAATGTTATACAAGTTTGGATTTAAGCCTAACGGATACTAATTTGGTCAGGTGTCCTGATATTGCTATAGCTGAGCAAATGATTTTAGCAATTGAAAAAACAAAAAAAGAGGGTGATACAATCGGAGGAGAGATTACAGTTGTTGCGTGTGGTGTTCCTGTAGGTTGGGGAGAACCCGTTTTTGATAAACTCCATTCTGATATAGGAAAAGGAATGCTAAGTATTAATGCGGTACATGGTTTTAAATATGGTTTTGGTAGAGTAGATATTTCTTCTAGTTATGGTAGTGAAGTGAATGATAATATTATTGATGAAAGTGGTAAAACCAAAACCAACTTTTCTGGCGGAATACAAGGAGGTATTAGCAATGGAAATGATATTTATTGTGAAGTAGCCTTTAAGCCAGTGGCTACTATTATGCAAAAGCAAAATACAATTGATGAAGCAGGAAATAAAGTTGTAATTATGGGAAAAGGGAGGCATGATGCTTGTGTGGTGCCAAGGGCAGTACCTATTGTAGAAAGTATGATGGCACTTACTTTAATCGACCATTATTTAAGAAGTAAAATTAATAAACTTTAAGATTATGAAAAAACTACTACTTATATTACTTATACCATATACATTATTTTCTCAGAGTACACTTATATTTTCTGAGTATGGAGAAGGTAGT
>JABJNS010000088.1 GCA_018664745.1 Flavobacteriales bacterium
CTGTTAATGAAATATTACCATTTCCTAATGAAGTTCCAGAGTAAATAGAATAAGGTACAATAGGACAGCAACCGGCACTAACCCATCCCCCTGTCTGGCAATCGCCAATAACGCTTAAATCTACTGACAAATCTTGAGGCAAACAAGAGCTACCTACTACTAGCTGAAAACTTAGTGTAAAAGGACCTGTAGAAGATGAACCCCAATCTGTATTTACTCCAGCTGTATTAATAAACCTATAGCCTGGACCAAAATTCAATCCACTCGGGTAAGTATTTTGAGTATCCCAAGTCCAATAACCTGTCCCCATCCAATCATTAGTATTTGGATTGCCTGGTGCTGATACTGGAGATATTGACGACCAACCATTGCCATAGTCAATATCAAAAGCTATAATCCAATTAATATTTGTTTGGGTAAAACTATTTAACGTATAAGTTACTGTAACAACTTGCCCTGCAACATACGGGCCAGCAGGAGACATAGATGCAGTTTGTGTACCTACACATTGCGCCTTAATATTGTTAGAAAAAACAATACAAAAGAAAAGTGGTAATATTTTTAAGAATTTTAGCAAAACTATGTTTTGCAAATTTACTAAAAGTTTGCAAACTAACTATTCCACAGGAAACAACTCATAATCAATATAATGATGCAAAGGAGCATAAGTGTTTATCCTCCCTCCAGCTGTCACATTTTGAAACTTAAATAAAGAAAAATCAGAAGCAAAATGCATTACAATATTATAAGCAATATGTGTATACTTTGCTTGGTTGGTATTATATTTCTGTTCAAATAATTTCAAAAAAGAAGCATCATGTGTATTAGCACTACTAAAACTATAAGCGTCAGGAAATTTAACATCCAAAAACATTAAATTATGGATATCCAAGTTATCATATTTTTTCCAATCATATAAGCCAAAAACTAGAGATGTAGAATCCATACCCCCAATAGCCCCTAAAATTTTACTTACAAACGCCTTATTTTCTGAAGGAATAATAACAACTTGTTTTTCCTGAAATATTTTACGAATTGAATCCACCTTAGTGTATTTCAAAGTAAAAGTTTCTACTCCTTTCCCTTCTTGGTTGAACAAGTTTTTAATATAAGCTGATTTCCCCTCATATCCTTTTTGATTTAATACAATAACCCTATCCTGATTATGATGTCTCAAAATATAATCTTTAATGATATTAGTCTGAACTTGAAATGAAGGAGATAATTGATATACAGCACTATATTTCCGTACATTTTTAGTGTTTTTAGAAAGAGGAGAAATTAGTATTTTAGTGGTATCATCTCCATACTTTTTGCACAAAATTCTAAAATTATTAGCATATAAAGGACCAATAATAACATCCATATCTTCCAAAACCTTTGAACTTACAATTTGATGTACTTTTAGAGTATCTTTATTGGTATCAAAAGTATGTAAACGAATGTTCTTGCCTTGCTTTCTCAATGAATCAAGAGCTAACTCAACTCCAATATGAAAAGATAGAGCAACTTCAGACCTTTGATAATATATATCTTGAATTTCTGTAGTATCCTCAAAATCATTATACATGGTATCATTCTTTACTAAAAAATAAGGCATTAATAAAGCAATATCTAACTCTGAGGTATCTTTTAAATCATCAGCTAATTCAATTTGTTTTTGAATGCTTAAATTAGTTACCTTACTTTTAGATTGATTAGAAGAAACAGGAATATACAATAGCTGATTATAGTACAAACGCTTTTGTATTTCATTATTATCAATAATTTCAGAGGTTTTAACCTTATGCAGTTTTGCTATTGACTTAAGCGATTCCCCAGCAGAAACAATGTGTTTTAAATAGGTAGCACCATCAAAAACGACAGTATCGCTTACTGTTTGAGCTGACAAGCCACAAACAAATAAAAGTGAAAATGCAAAAGTTATTTTACTGATTATTCCCATTCAATAGTTGCAGGTGGCTTTGATGAAATATCATACACCACACGGTTAATTCCCTTTACTTTATTGATAATATCATTCGATACTTTTGCCAAGAACTCATAAGGCAAATGCACCCAATCAGCAGTCATTCCATCAGTGGATTCCACTGCTCTTAGGGCTACAGCATTTTCATAAGTACGCTCATCTCCCATTACTCCAACTGATTGTACAGGCAAGAAAATTGCTCCTGCTTGCCATACTTTATCATACAAACCAGATGACTTTAATGATGAAATAAAAATATGATCTACTTCTTGAAGTATCCTTACTTTTTCTTTTGTAATATCACCTAAAATACGAATTGCTAAACCTGGTCCAGGGAATGGATGCCTCCCTAATAATTCCTCATCAATTCCCATTGAACGACCAATCCTACGTACTTCATCTTTAAACAAAGCTCTTAAAGGCTCAACAATACTAAGCTTCATATAATCAGGTAATCCTCCAACATTATGGTGCGACTTAATAGTTTGTGAAGGACCTCCTGTTGCTGAAACAGATTCAATAACATCAGGATAAATAGTACCTTGTGCTAACCACTTTACATTCTCTAACTGATTTGATTCATCATCAAACACATCAATAAACATTCCACCAATTGCTTTACGCTTTTTCTCAGGATCAGAAAGTCCAGCCAATACATCATAAAAACGGTCTTTTGCATTTACCCCTTTTACATTTAAGCCCATGCCTTTATACTGATCCAAAACACTTTCAAACTCATCCTTTCTTAAAAGACCGTTATCTACAAAAATGCAATATAAATTTTCACCAATTGCTTTGTGCAACAACACTCCTGCAACAGTAGAATCTACTCCTCCAGAAAGTCCTAGAACAACTTTATCATCTCCTATTTTAGCTTTTAGTTCTGCAACTGTTTCATTAACAAAAGTTGCGAGTCCAATCTTGTGAAAAACCACAAATATCAACTAAGAAATTCTTTAAAATAGTAGCTCCATCTTTTGAGTGATATACCTCTGGATGAAATTGTAAAGCATAAGTTTGCTCACCTTCAATATGATAAGCAGCAACCTCTACATCATTTGTAGAAGCTATAACTTTATAATTATCAGGAATAGTTGCAATGGTATCACCATGACTCATCCACACTTGTGAATCAGCAGGAACACCCTTCATTAATTCATTATTTGAAGCTACAAATGATAAATTTGCACGACCATATTCTCTAGTATTTGAAGGCAAAACTTCTCCTCCAAATTCATGTGCTAAATGCTGGGCACCATAACAAACGCCCAATAAAGGTAATTTCCCTTTTATAGCTGATAAATCAGGAATTGGAGCATTTTCTTCACGAACAGAATGCGGAGAACCTGATAAAATAACGGCTTTCCAGCTGCCATCAATTTCTGGCATTTTATTGTAAGGATGAATCTCAGAATAGATATTCAACTCCCTTACTCTTCTAGCAATAAGCTGTGTATATTGCGATCCGAAATCTAATATTAATATTTTCTCGTGCTCCATTTATCTATTTTATTTTAGGGGATAAAACTACAAAATTAGGGTTTAGCGGATTTAAATTCTCTTTCATTATTTTTATAAAGTTTTCCCCATGTGTTAAATAAAAAGAAATGAAATTATCATGCCGTTCTTGCAAGCTATTATTCGGAAATAATTGCTGTTTAATTTTACTTATCTGATTTAAAGAACTTTCGTTTTTTTGTTTTGCTAAACGCAACAGTTTTTCCTCTAATTGAACTAAGGATTTTAGTTGCTTTTGATGTTGAGATTTTATACTAATCTGAAGTCCTACATCAGTCGTTTTTGCTAAAATAGAAACATACATATCTTCAAGAGAATTTATTTCATCTTTCAAAGAAACGACAGCACCCTTTTGACTTAACACAAACTTCTTTTGCAACTGATGTTCATCTAAAAATAAATCAGCAATAGAAAACCCTAAATCCTGTCGTTTTTTATTTTGGCCAACATTTAGCAACATTGCTGAATTTCTAAGTAATAATATTGGAAAAGGAATATTTTCCTGCTGAAAAGCAGTTTTCAACTGCATCCAATAGTTTACCTCAGCACCTCCACCAATATAAGCAATATTTGGCAAAATAGTTTCTTGATACAATGGTCGCAACAATACATTAGGACTAAAATTTTCAGGATATTCATCAATCTCTTTTTCAGTAATAACTCCTTTTATCAACTCTCTTTTTCCATCTGATAATTTGAAAAAATTAATAGGACGAACATAAGCTTGTGCCTTATATTCATTCGCTAAATCATCACTACATTTAGTGATTGATTTTTTAAACCCTTGTTCTAAAATATCTTTTTTAATAGTAGGAATAAATTGTTGCTTTAACCTTTTATCATCCCCATCCAAAATAATCAAACCATACTCACCAAACAACTCGTTTACCAAATAGCGAGTAGCTACAGTCAAATTATCATGATTTAAATAAGCATTTTCAAAAAGAGAAATTAATTTTTTAGCATTTTCTGAAGTCCCTAATACTGATTTTAGTTCAGTTAAAACAGATTCAAATCCATTTAAACTCATGCGACCTACTGCACCAGTTTGCTTACTATCCCATTCCATTTCTTTTCCAAATAAATTTATATGATTAACTTCCTGAAAATCATGATCTTCAGTAGCCATCCAAAAAACAGAGACAAAGTTATTCTTAGGGTATTGTTTCTGTAATTGTTCTGCTAAATTAATAGTAGAAATTATCTTATAAATAAAATAAAGAGGACCCGTAAATAAGCACAATTGGTGACCAGTCGTTACAGTAAAAGTCCTTTTATCTGCTAATAAATCAATATTATTTTTGGACTTCTCAGAAAGAGAAAAAGAAGCATTTTGTTTTCTTATTACCTCAACTAAAATATCTCTATTTACAAGGTGATCTTGCTTTTCATTAATTTGCTTTCCAAAATTTTCTAGTGTTGGAAAATGATTTACAAAAGGTTTTAGTTTCTCATCCTTATTCAGATAATCAAGTGCTAATTTTGAAAATTTATTGGTTTCTTGGTATGAGATTTTATCAACCTTCAAAACCTATTTCTTCATTATAAACCCTCCAGCAATTAAGTCATTACCTTCATAAATTGCTGCCGATTGTCCTGGAGCGATACCCTCAACTTTTTTATGAAATAATACTTTTAAATTATCGCCATCATTAGTAACAGTTGCCATTTCCCCTTTATGCTTGTAGCGAACTTTCACCAAACACTCCATACCATCCTCTATTTTATTGTACTTTAAATAATTGATGTTTCTAATGAACATTTCTTGCTTTTGCAAATCCTCCTTTGTTCCTACAACAACTGTATTATCCTCAGGATTTATTTCAATAACATAAGTAGAAGTAGGTCCTAGAGAAACCCCAATTTTTCTTTGCCCAATAGTATAAAAAGGATAGCCATCATGTGTACCAACAATATGTCCATCAGTAGTAACAAAATTACCTCCTTTCACTTTTTCTTCTAACCCCTCTACTCTTCTTTTTAAGAATCCTCTATAATCATTATCAGGAATAAAACAGATTTCATAACTCTCACTTTTTTCAGCCAATGCTTTATAGCCTCTATCCAAAGCCATTTGCTTTATGTCCTTTTTATGATATTCTCCCATTGGGAAAATAGTACGCTTCAAACATTCTTGTGTTACTCCCCAAAGCACATAAGATTGATCTTTACTATCATCTAATCCTTTTGATACTACAAAACGACCTTCCTCCTCACGAACTTGAGCGTAATGCCCTGTTGCAATAAATTCACAATTCAACATATCTGCACGCTTTAAAAGCGCTTCCCACTTAATGTGTGTATTACACAACACACAAGGATTTGGCGTTCGTCCAGCTATGTATTCATCAACAAAATTGTCAATTATGAAGTTTCCAAACTCTTCACGAATATCTAATATTGTATGCGGAAAACCACAATCAACAGCTAGTTGGCGGGCGTCATTGATAGAATCTAAACTACAACAACCTGTTTCTTTTTTATTTCCTCCTGAAGAATCATAATCCCAAGTTTTCATGGTTAAACCAATCACTTCATACCCTTGCTCATGCAATAATAAGGATGCCATGGTACTATCAATACCACCACTCATTGCCATTAAAACTCTTCCTTTACTCATTGTAATTTATTATTGTGTCACTAACTCCTTCTTTTGTAAAATATTCCCAAATTCCTGATTTTTTATCCTCAGTACATAAACCCTTATAATACACCGCTCCATTTGGGTGATAAAAAATTTGTTTTCCTTCTCTCTTACCAGTTTTATAAGCGGCTTCCATCTTTGTTTTTCCGTCCA
>JABJNS010000089.1 GCA_018664745.1 Flavobacteriales bacterium
TGAATTTTGCAAACCCAGATATGGTTGGGCATACTGGCGATTATAGTGCAATAAAAAAAGCTGTAGAAACAGTTGATAGTTGCACCCAAAAAGTGGTAGAAGCAGGATTAAAAAATGACTATGCTTTTATCATTATTGCTGACCATGGAAATGCTGATTTTGCATTGAATTCTGATGGGACACCTAACACAGCACACAGTACAAATATGGTGCCTTGTTTTGCAATAAACACCAATTTTGAAAAAATAGAAAACGGAAAACTAGGAGATATTGCTCCTACAATTTTACATATAATGGGAGTGGAAACTCCAATAGAAATGGCAGGAGAGAATTTATTGAAATAATTATGGACTTACAGCAACTAATAAAATATTCAATTATTATTTCTTTAGTAATACTTAGCTTAAACCTATCTGCACAAGAGTGCTCACTTGTCATTATAGAGATAATTGACAATCAAGAAGAACCCACACCATTTAAATACAAAAGTAACTTATATAATGGTGATGCAAAACTTTGTTATTCAGCTACAGATTTTGATGGAAAGTGTGAATTATTTTCTAACACATTTTTATCTGACAAAGATTCTATTTGTTTAACTATTAAATCGGATGATTCTCCAAATTGGGAAGCAAAGATTGGTTTTAATGAGATAAAATTGCTAGAAAAATTTAAAGTTTCTGATGTTACAATTAATATTATTGAATTTAAAGAACTTACTGGAAGAAGATGCAAAAAACTGTCAGAAAACAGAATGCCCCAAAGAAAAGAGGGGCTAAAAGCTATAGATTGTCGCTAAAATTTTAATAAAATAAATAAAATGGAACACATTAACAAGTACATAAACGAAAACAAGGACAGATTCATTAACGAATTAATTGACCTTTTAGAAATACCATCTATTTCAGCTGATCCAGCTTATAGTGAGGATGTTTTAAACTGTGCAGATGCAGTAGCAAAAGCAATGGAAAATGCAGGAGCTGATAATATTGAAATCTGCAAAACGGAAGGATACCCTATCGTTTATGGAGAGAAAATAATTGATAGTAGTTTGCCAACTGTTTTGGTGTACGGACATTATGATGTGCAACCTGCCGATCCATTAGAATTATGGACAAGCGGACCATTTGAGCCAGTTGTTAAAAAAACAGATATTCATCCTGAAGGAGCAATTTTTGCAAGAGGTGCTTGTGATGATAAAGGGCAGTTTTATATGCATGTAAAGGCTTTTGAATTGATGATGAATACTAACACTTTGCCGTGTAATGTAAAGTTCATGATTGAAGGAGAAGAAGAAGTTGGTTCTGAAAATTTAGGTGTTTTTGTAAAAGAAAATAAAGAGCGTTTAAAGTGTGATGCAATCCTAATTTCAGATACTGGGATTATTGCGAATGATACGCCATCTATTACAACTGGACTAAAAGGATTGAGTTATGTTGAGGTAGAAGTTACAGGGCCAAATAGAGATTTACATTCAGGTTTGTATGGAGGAGCAGTAGCAAATCCTATCAATATTTTATGTGAGATGATTGCGAAAATGAAAGATGAAAATAATCATATTGCAATACCTAAATTTTATGATAATGTAGTGGAACTTTCAGCAGAGGAAAGAGCAGATATTGCTCGTGCACCATTCTCTTTGGATAAATATAAAAAAGCACTTGACCTTTCTGATATTCATGGTGAAGAAGGATACACAACTATGGAGCGTACAGGAATTCGTCCAACTTTAGATGTAAACGGAATTTGGGGAGGATATACTGGTGAAGGAGCAAAAACAGTTATTGCATCTAAAGCCTATGCTAAAATTTCTATGCGTTTAGTTCCTAATCAATCTGATGAAGAAATTACAACATTATTTTCGGACTATTTCAAAAGTATTGCACCGAAAAGTGTGAGTGTAAAAGTTAGTCCTCATCATGGTGGAGAGCCTTATGTTTCTCCAACTGATATTCCTGCTTATGTTGCAGCAAGTAAGGCAATGGAAACTACTTATGGTAAAAGACCTGTTCCAGTTAAAAGCGGGGGATCTATCCCTATTGTTGCGTTATTTGAAGCAGAATTAGGTGTGAAATCTATCTTACTTGGTTTTGGATTGGATTCGGATGCTATCCATTCTCCTAACGAGCATTATGGGATTTTTAATTACTTAAAAGGGATAGAAACAATTCCTCATTTCTTTGCGAATTACGCAAAGGCACATTAATCTTTTTTGTAATCATTTGCTCTAAATTGTGTTATTTTTATAAGTGGATATTTTTATCTATTTTTATGCCTTACAACATCTTTTATGAGAAAAGCACTTTTTTTATTTGCTATTGTAATTATTGCATCCTGCACAAAAGTTGAGGATGTACTTGTTGACGGTAATATTATACCTCCTGATAATACTATTGAAAACACAACAATTGAAAATTATATAAACAAATTATATATCAGTACTATTGGGCGTGAACCAACTACCTCAGAATTTGACGCTAATTTTGAAACGCTAAGGGAAGATAATTTGGATCAAGAAAGTAGGGAGGAAGTTATTGATGGAATTTTAGCTAAAGAGGAATATTACAATAATTTATTCAAGTTGGAAAGCGCCAATATTTTAAATGGTGTGGATACTGCAATGATAAACGAAAGGTATTATTTGTATAAATACTTTCTGATGAACGCTACTGGTTTTGATAGCATTTATATTGGGTATGAATTTGAAAGGTTGTCAGTCCTTAAGCAGGCTTTACTTGATTCAAATGCAGAGATAATTACCAATACAGAATTGTATAAGCGAATGGTAAACAATAATTTTTATGATGATATAAATATGGGAACTGAGAATTTTATTGTGTCTTGTTTTCAGAATTTTATGGGAAGGTACCCAACAGAAGCGGAAGTAGAAAATAGTTCGGTTATGGTAGATGGTGGGAACTCAACATTATTTTTTCAGGCAGGAAATGGGAAAGATGATTTTATAGATATTTTCTTTTCATCAGATGAGTATTTTACAGGACAAACATCCATACTTTTTAATCGTTATTTATTCCGAAACCCAAGCTCAGAAGAAAGTGTAAATTATAGTTTAGATTATATTAATTCAAATGATTATAAAGAATTACAAAAAAGGATTTTATCCACTAATGAATTTATAGGACTATGAGGAAGGTAATTTTTATATTGAGTATCTTAATTTTCTTTTCTTGTAAGAAAGAAAAGAAAGTAACTTATCATATAAATGATGTAAATATTACTCAAAATGCAGCTGTAAAGGACCATCTAAAAAGCACAACTGAATTTATTTCTATTGCGTATTCTGATATTTTTGGTACAGTAATTAGTACCGATAAATTAGCTGATTTGAGCACTATGTATAAAGCGTTTGGAGATAAAAAATTGATAGAAGAAATGGTGATTAAGAATTTCTTAAACGAGCCAACTATTCAAATTTCACAAATTGATAGAACTTCAGAAATTACTATTCAAAATTTTGTTACGGATTCCTACAAGAAATTATTCAATCGTACGCCAGATGAATACGAACTTTGGTTTATAGTAGATATGATTCAGAAAGATACGGACTTAACTGCTGAACTGATTTATTTTTCTTTAATGACAGCTAACGAATACAGATACTACTAATGGAAAGAAGAAAGTTCATAAGAAATTTAGGATTAGGAGCAGCTGCAACTATTGGAGTACCTTACCTTTTACCAAGTGGTAGATTGTTTGCTTCTACCGGAGTAAGAAAAGCAAATCATGTTGTGTTTTGCTTGTTTGCAGGTGGGGTTAGAAATTTAGAATCAGTACATAAGGTAGATGGAAATTTAATGCCTTACAGCTTTAAAGGAAATGAAAATATTTCTTCAGATATTATAAGTGGAATTGATTTTGTTCCACCTAACACAGGAATTACCTTACAAGAACAAGGAACTTTATACAAAGAGTTCAGAATGAAATATGGGCCAACAGGGCATTATGGGGCGCATGCCACTGCAATGACAGGAGTATATACTGGTGAGAATTTAAATATAAATACTAATCCACAATACCCAACTATTTTTGAGTTATACCGAAAACACAATTCTCCAGGGATGAGTGCAAAAAATGCTTGGTGGGTTTCTAATTCTTTAGGACCTTATGCGCATCTTAATTATTCGTCTTATGAAGGATATGGTGCAGATTATGGAGCAAATTTTATTCAGCCAGGGTCAATTATTTCTCAGGAAGGTTTTGATAGTTTAGGAAACTCAAGGGTGTATAATAATACTGAGGAAGAAAAAATAAAATCCTTGAGAGGGTTTTGTGATGCTCACTTTACTTCTCAATATAATGGAGCTGCTAATAGTATTGTAAATACTGAAGTAGATAAAAAAGAAATTGAAAATTTTATTAATCAATGTTTTACAGATGCAGTTGCTGGACAGTTTGATGATCCATGGAATATTGGACAAGGTTTATATAACAATGATATGCGAACAGTACAGTTTGCTGAAAAAGTAATTCAAGAATTTAACCCTGAATTATTGGTGGTGAATATGCAAGGGGTTGATGTTGCTCATGATGACTTTACTGAATATGCAAGCAATTTACAAAAGGCAGATTATGCTTTAGGCCACCTTTGGAATACCATTCAATCTACTCCTGGAATGGCAGATGATACGATATTAATTGCCATGCCTGAACATGGAAGAAACTCAGAAGGAAATGGTTTGTATGATGCTTATGGAAGACAAGCTTTGGATCATACAAATGACGAAATGAGTAGAGAAATTTTTGCTTTGGTTTTAGGGCCAAACGGAGTGGTGGTTCAGGATCAAGTGTTTAGTCAAGAAAAAGGAGAAAGTATTGATATTGTTCCTACAATCGCAAATATTTTAGGATTTGACACTGATATTCCAGGTGGTTTGCTAAACGGTAATGTATTAACAGAAAGCTTTTATTAAGATGAGAAAATTTTTATTTTTTGCTTTTTTTATGTCTTTTGTATTAATAAATTGTACGGAAGATAACTTGCCAATTAATCCTTATGATGATATTGATTATGGTGAAACGACTTTGATTATTGATACAGTTTCATCTACTTCATTTGTAAAGTTACACAGAGATGTCCTTGGACCTTCTTGTAATGTTATGGGTTGTCATGATGGGTCGTTTGAACCTGACTTTAGAACAGTAGAAAGTTCTTATAATACTTTGGTTTATCATCCTATTATAAAAAATAATTTGACTGAGGATTTTACCTATCGAGTAGTACCAAGCGATACGGCTTTTTCTGTTTTACATGAACGCTTAACCAATTGTTGTTTTGTAAATACGAATGATAGAATGCCACAAGACAATATAGGAAATGCTTTACCAGAAAGTGATTTGAATGCGGTAACCACCTGGATTTTGGATGGCGCAAAAGATATTACGGGAGCAATTCCTAACGAACCTAACAACTTGCCAAATGTTAGGTATTTTTCTGTAAGTAATGCTACTTATGATAGTACTTATTCTGAAAATAGAATTGGAGGGCTGTTTTATAATCCGTTTATAATGCCGAATAATGAAGTAGTAAATTTTATCTTTAAAGTAAATGATGATCATACTATGGCAAAAGATATGTTGATTAATGAACTTTCTATATCGGAGTTTTCTGATGATTTTACTAATGCAATTACAGCAACAGCAGTTACTTTTGAGCAAACGTATAAGGTGTGGTTATTGCCATTTAATACGAATGTTTTACAAAGTGGAAAAACTTACTTTATGCGCTATACTATAAGTGATGAAGAAAATCAAATTACTACCTATCCAAATAATCAGACTTCATTTGTGTATAAAAACATGTGGTCGTTTACTCTTCAATAAATGAGAATCCTAATTTGTTTACTATTTGTTATATTACTTTCTTCATGTAAAAAAGAGGAAGCAATAAGTGAAATTCCTACTATAGCTTTTGTAAGTATTTTACCAAATACGGCCCAAGAATATTTAGATAAAATCATCATTACTATATCTTATACTGATGGAGATGGTAATTTAGGGGAAAATAATCCGGATATAAAAAACTTGTTTGTAGAAGATAATAGAAATGGCATTGAGTATCAATTTCGTATTCCTGAACTAAGTCCAAATGGGAGTACTATTGTAATAGAAGGAAATTTTAATGTTACCATAAACGGAACAGGAATTACAAATGAATCGTCTAGCCAAAAAGTAGAGTATTCAATTTATGTGAATGATAGAGCTGGAAATAAAAGTAATATCATTACGACTTCTGAGATTACAATCCAAGAATAAAAATGAAGTGCTTTAATTTAGTAGGGATATGTTTTTTCCTTACTTTAAGTTGCAGTAGTCAACATCAAGAATTTAAAACTGTGGAAAAAACTCACAAATATACAAATGCCTTAGTGAATGAGACAAGTCCTTATTTATTACAACACGCTTATAATCCTGTGGATTGGTACCCTTGGAATGAACAAACTTTGGATAAAGCAAAAGTAGAGGGAAAATTACTACTGATTAGTATTGGGTATTCTGCTTGTCATTGGTGTCATGTTATGGAACATGAAAGTTTTGAAGATGCAGAGGTGGCAAAAATTATGAATGATAATTTTATTTGCATAAAGGTAGACAGGGAAGAAAGGCCAGATATTGACCAAATTTATATGACGGCTGTACAGTTGATGAATCAAAGAGGAGGATGGCCATTGAATTGTGTAGCATTGCCTAACGGAAAACCATTTTGGGGAGGTACTTATTTCAGAAAAGAAGATTGGAAAAAGCAAATTTTAGGATTAGCGAATACTTATAAAACAGAACCTAATAGAGTTGTAGAATTTGCTGATAGACTTGCAAAAGGGATACAAGAAGTGGAGAATATTGGTTTGAATACTGATGAAGTAAACTTTACTTGGAAGGACTTGAATAATATGGTTAGCCCTTGGTCTGAGCGCTTTGACAATACGGAAGGAGGGACTAGTGGTGCGCCAAAATTCCCAATGCCTAATGCTTACAATTTTTTACTAAAATATGCTCATTTAGCAAATAATAAAGAGGTGTTAAATCATGTTGAACTTACTTTGGACAAGATGGCTTTTGGTGGAATTTATGACCAGATTGGTGGAGGATTTGCACGCTATTCAGTAGATAAATTATGGAAGGCACCTCATTTTGAAAAAATGTTGTACGATAACGGGCAACTTGTAAGTTTGTATTCGGATGCTTATCTGAAATTTAAAAAGCCACTTTATAAAGAGGTTGTTTTTGAAACGCTTGATTTTATTGAGCGTGAATTGATGGCAGAAAATGGAGTTTTTTATTCTGCATTGGATGCCGATAGTGAAGGGGAGGAAGGGAAGTTTTATGTGTGGAATGAAACGGAATTAAAATTATTTATCCATGAGGATTACGATATTTTTAAGGAATATTACAATGTAAACTCAGTAGGGATTTGGGAGCACGGAAATTATATTTTATTAAGGAAGAAAACTAGAGAACAAATTGCTAAAAAACATAAAATTTCAGTTAGTGATTTGGAAAGTAAAGTTGCAACTTGGAAAACTATTCTGATGGCAGAAAGAGATAAACGCATTCGCCCAGGGTTGGATGATAAATCTTTAACTTCTTGGAATGCCTTAATGTTAAAAGGATATGTGGATGCTTATATGGCCTTTGGAGAAAAACATCATTTAGAGGTAGCTTTAAAGAATGCTAACTTTATTGCCAATACTCAAATGCAAAAGGATGGAAAACTATGGCATTCTTATAAAGAAAGTAGATCTACTATTAATGCTTTTTTGGAGGATTATGCTCTTGTAAGCTCGGCATTTATTCGACTTTATGAAGCTACTTTTGATGAGGTATGGCTAAGTAGAGCTAATCAATTAGTAGCTTATGCTTTGGAGAATTTTTACGATAAAAATTCTGGAATGTTTTATTTCACATCAAAATTGGACCCTGAATTGGTTGCTAGAAAAATGGAAATTAATGACAATGTAATTCCTGCTTCCAATTCTGTAATGGCAAATGTATTGTACGATTTAGGAACGCTCTTGGATAATAGAATTTACAAACAAAAGGCAATTATTATGGCTAATAATATAAAGCCAGACATGGAAAAATACGCAAGTGGATATGCCAATTATGCTGCATTGATGTTAAAAGAAATTGTTCCTTTTTATGAGGTGGCTATTGTTGGGAAAGATGCACATGCTAAGGCAATGGAATTGAATAAAAAATATGTGCCTAATAAATTATTTTTGGGTAGTTTTGAAAGTAGTGAAATGGAATTGTTGCAAGAGAAATATGTACAAGGAACAACTATGATTTATGTGTGTGAAAACAAATCTTGCCAATTACCAACTAGTAATATAATGAAGGCTCAAAAACTAATGAAATAATGAAATATATATTTGAAGAAAACCAGAAGTTTACCCAATGGTGGTTGTGGGTTATTTTATTGTCGTTCCCAATTATGGCCTTTGGGCCTTTTGATGAAAATGAAATTAATATAAACTATGTGTTAATTGGACTTGTACTGCCCTTGATTTTTTATTTATTTGAATTAAGAATTAGAGTCAGTAATGAAGGTTTGCATTATCAATTTTTCCCATTTCATTTGAAGGCACATGTTATAAAGTTAGAAGATATAGAAAAGCACAAAGCCATGGAATACTCTCCACTAAAAGAATATGGAGGATGGGGAATTAAGTTCGGATTTAAAGGAAAAGCCTATAATGTTAGCGGCAATAAAGGGGTGAAGATTTTCCTGAAAAACGGATTAAATATTATGTTCGGTAGCCAAAAACACAATGACTTGGCAAAGGCTTTGAAAAGTGTTAGAAAATAATAGTTATGAAAAAAATAATTTTAATATTCTCAGTCTTTCTTTTTACTAGTTGTACAACTTACTTAATGCCTATTGAGAGTTTTGAGGAACAATTTCAGAATGTAAATGAATCTAGTAGGGAAGAAGTTAAAGTTAGAACTCCTTATTATGGAATTTCTACTAAATATTTAGCAAATACAATTAATAATATTACTTGTTTTGATAAAAATAATAATAGTATTATTCTGAAAAATAGTCCGTCAATCGAGATTAGAATCACAGAGAAAAATGAAAAGAAAACAATATTCTATTTTGATAGAGTTTATCAAGAAAACTCAATAGTTTATGGAGATAAATCAAGAATCCCAGGTTTTGAAAAAGGAATACCTTTAGATAGTATATTGAAAATTGAAATTCAAGATGGAAAAAAGAATTTTAAATATATTGAAAATGATACTTCTAAGCAACAATAATCAAAAAGTAGTTCTTCTTTCCTTTCTGTGCCAGTAGGTATTTTCCGTTCAATAAATCTTTTTCAGATAATTGAACATCTTCTGTAATTTTCTCTTTGTTGATACTTACAGCATTTGATTTTATCATTCTTCTTGCCTCTCCTTTACTTGCAAAAATTTGTGTTTTTTCGGCAACTATATCCAAAATTCCTAAGTCTAAATCGGCTTTGCTTATTTCAAACTGAGGTACACCTTCAAATACAGAAAGGAAAGTTTCTTCATCTAAACTTTTCAAATCATCAGCAGTTGATTTGCCAAATAAAATATTGGATGCTTTAATGGCCATCTCTAAATCCTTAGCAGAATGGACTCTTGTAGTTACTTCTTCTGCAATTGCTTTTTGTAAAACCCTTAAATGTGGAACTTCTTCATGTTCTGTTGTCAATTTAGCAATCTCTTCTTGTGACAATAAAGTAAAAATCTTTATGTAGTTTTTAGCATCTTCATCTGATGAGTTTAGCCAAAATTGGTAGAATTTGTAAGGAGATGTTTTTGCTTTATCTAACCAAACATTACCCGTTTCTGTTTTCCCAAACTTACCACCATCTGCTTTTTTTATCAGTGGAGTAGTTATCGCAAATGCCTTTCCGCCTCCTTTTCTTCTTACTAATTCAGTTCCGGTTACTATGTTCCCCCATTGGTCAGAACCTCCTAATTGTACTTTACAATTTTTGTTTTTCCAAAGCCAGTAAAAGTCATATCCTTGTACCAATTGGTAGGAAAATTCAGTAAAGCTCATTCCTGTTTCCAATCTGTTTTTCACTGAATCCTTTGCCATCATATAGTTAACTGAAATGTGTTTTCCTACATCACGGATAAATTCCAAAAAATTAAATTCTTTAAACCAATCGTAATTATTTACTACTTCTGCTGAGTTTGCACCACAATCAAAATTTAAGAATTGTTCCAATTGTTTTTGAACGCAAGCCAAGTTATGGTTTAGCGTATTTTCATCTAGCAGGTTTCGCTCTTTGCTTTTTCCTGAAGGATCACCTACCATACCAGTAGCACCACCAACTAAAGCAAAAGGTTTGTGCCCACATTTTTGTAAATGAACTAAAATCATTATCTGAACTAAACTTCCGATATGTAGAGAGTCAGCAGTAGGATCAAAGCCAATATAGGCAGCAGTCATTTCTTTTTCAAATTGCTCTTTTGTCCCTGGCATGATATCGTGTATCATCCCTCTCCATTCTAATTCTTCTACAAAGTTCATCTTAAATAATTTTCCTCAAAAATAGACAATTATTCTAAATCTCATGTCTAATATCTAATATCTCAAATCAATTCTCCTATCTTTGTTCCATGATATTTGTTACTGGAGGTACAGGACTTGTGGGTTCTCATGTGTTATTAAATTTAGCACAAAAAGGGGAGCAGTTTAAAGCGCTTAAAAGAGAGTATTCTTCTTTAGAAGTTTGTAAAAATATTTTTGCACACTACAAAGAATTGGATTTGTTTGATAAAATAAATTGGGTGAATGGTGATGTGAGTGACATCCCTTCTTTAACTGAGGCAATGCAAGATTGTGAACAGTTGATTCATTGTGCAGCTATTGTTTCTTTTTATGCAAGTGATGCTGATTTACTTAGAAAAGTAAATATTGAAGGCACGGCTAATGTAATGGATGTTGCAATAGCAAGTGGAATTAAGAAAGCAGGTTTTGTGAGTTCTATTGCTGCATTGGGAAGAAATTCTACTGAAGGTATGGTAGATGAAGAATGTCATTTTAAGATAACTAAACATGATAGTAACTATTCCCTAAGTAAGTATTATGCCGAACAAGAAGTGTGGAGAGCAAGCCAAGAAGGATTGGAAGTTGTTATTATAAATCCCTCTGTTATTTTAGGTCCTGGGGATTGGACAAAAGGAAGTTCTCAAATATTTCAAAAGATTTATAAAGGGCTTAAATTTTACACTTCTGGCAGCACAGGTTATGTGGATGTGGTGGATGTAGCTGATTCCTTAATCGAGTTATTGTTTTCAGAAGTGAAGAATGAACGATTTATTGTGAATGGTGCTAATCTGAAATTCCGTGATTGTTTTGATAGTATTGCTGTTGCTTTAGGGAAGCCAAAAGCAACAATTAAAGCAACCCCTTTTTTAAAAGAAATTGCATGGCGAGTTGATGCAGTTCGTGCTTTTATCACAGCAACAAAACCTTTATTAACTAAGGAGACTGCTAATAGTGCAATGAAGTCTAATACTTATAGTACAAAAAAAATAGAAGCAATGTTGGGTTATCAGTTTACTGATATGGATGCTACAATAAAAAAATATGCAAATTGGTTTATTGCTGATTTAAAGTAGTTCGTTCTTTTGATATTTGCTCCAGAACACTAGCATAAATCTGCTCTAATTTCTCAGGTTTTTCTGCATAATATTGGAGTGTTTTTTCAAAATCCTCTGCAGTTATTCTACTTTTCTTATAAATAGTAGCATAATTACTAGCCAATTCTTTTTTAGCATTCTCCATTCCTTTGGTTTTGTGCAATTCAAATTTTGCTTCAGCTAAATGCACCTCTTTTAAGATATTTATAAATACGGCTTCCGATAAAATGTCATTAGGAACTTCTGTTTCTGGAGCAGAACATGCTAGTAGTAAAATACTTAGTAGTAAAGGAAAAATTTTCATTAAACAAAGATAGCTTTTAAGCAAGCAAAAAATGTATATTTGCTTAATTATTAATCAAACAAAATATTTAAGATGAAAAAGTTAATGTATTTATTAGTTGCAGGATCACTTTCTGTATTTGCTGCTTGTGGTGGTGCGTCAACTTCTGAAGGAGTAACAACTGAGGAAGTTACTGTTGAGGAGGTAGTAACTGAAGATGTTGCTGTTGAAGTGGTAGCTGAAGCTGTTGGTTGCCAGGTTGAAGGTGGTACTTGTTTAGCAGATCATTCTTGTTGTGCAGCTAAAGAAGCTGCTGCTTGTTGTTGTGGTGATGCTACTTGTGATGGTTCTTGTCATGGTGATGCAGATGCTGCTGAAGAAGCTCATGGAGATCATGAAGGACACGATCACGAATAAGAATTATTATTCTGTGAAATTAAAAAAAGGCATCCATTTGGATGTCTTTTTTAGTTTCTATCTATCAAATGTTAATCTCATTCCTCTTTGGGTTTCATCAAAACTACCGTATTCATAAGCAATGTGTCCATTCACAAAAGTATGTGTAATTTGAGCATTAAAGGTTTCGCCTTCAAAAGGTGACCAACCACATTTGTATAAAATATTGTCTTTAGTAACTTCCCAAGGTTTATCTAAATCTACCAAAACTAAATCAGCAAAATAACCTTCACGAATAAAGCCTCTATTTTCTACTTGAAAACAAATTGCAGGATTATGACACATCTTTTCTACTACTTTTTCAAGGCTTATTTTCTTTTGATTAACAAAAGCTAGCATTGCCGGTAAAGCGTGTTGTACAAGTGGCCCTCCTGATGGAGCATTGAAATAAGTATTTGACTTTTCTTCTAAAGTATGAGGGGCATGATCAGTTGCAATTACATCCAGCTTATCATCTAATAAAGCTTGGAATAATGCTTCTTTATCACTTGCTTTTTTTACTGCAGGATTCCATTTTATAAGCGTTCCTTTATCCTCATATTTACTTTCGTCAAACCAAAGGTGATGGATGCAAATTTCAGCTGTTATGCGTTTTTCTGCTAAAGGTAATGTATTGTCAAAGAGTTCAATTTCTTTTTCAGTAGAAAGATGAAACACATGCAGCCTTGTATTGTGCTTTTTTGCCAATTCCACTGCCATTGATGATGACTTGTAGCAGGCCTCAGCACTTCTGATATTAGGGTGTTCAGAAATTGGCACTCCCTCTCCAAACTGAGCTTTTGCTTTCCTAATGTTTTCTTGAATAGTAGCCTCATCCTCACAATGCACAGCAATAAGCATAGGCGACTTTTTAAAAAGCTCTTCTAATACAGATTTGTTATCAACTAACATATTTCCTGTTGAAGAGCCCATGAAAATCTTGATTGCCCCAACTGTTTTTGGGTCAGTTTTAAGTACTTCCTCCAAATTATCATTGCTTGCTCCCATAAAAAAGGAATAGTTTGCAATAGAAGTATCCTCTGCAATTTGATATTTATCTTCTAATAATTCTTGCGTTAAAGCTTGAGGATTTGTATTTGGCATTTCCATAAAGGAAGTAATTCCACCAGCTACTGCTGCTTTACTTTCAGTGTAAATATTGGCTTTGTGCGTTAATCCTGGCTCACGAAAATGAACTTGATCATCAATAACTCCAGGTATAAGGTGTAAGCCTTCAGCATCAATAATTTGGTCAACATCAATATTAATTTCAGTTGCAATCTCTTTGATGATTTTATTTTTGATTAGCACATCTGCTTTGTAAATTCTTCCTTCATTTACAAGTTGTGCGTTTTTAATAAGTGTAAGCATTATTTATCTTTTCCAGTTTCTAAAAAAACTTGTGAGTTTCATTTGGATTACCCCAATAA
>JABJNS010000090.1 GCA_018664745.1 Flavobacteriales bacterium
GAAAAGAATAAGGATTTTAAATCAGCAGTTATTTATTTTGAAAAGTGCCTATCAATCTCTGATTTTGATTACCAAAGAGGTATACATCAAAAAGCAAAAGCAGGTATTGAAAGGGTAGCTAATTAATAACGGAATCCTAAAGTAAAAATAAGATTATGATTTGTATTCACCAAGGCTATTGGGCTAATGTAATCTTCTCCATATAAAAGGTGTTCGCTATTTCCTTGTGCTAAAACATAAGCAACATCAAAATAATATCCACCATTATTTATTCCTAAACCAAAACTGTAGTTTTCTTTGCTAAAATCTTGGCTAGCTAAAGCACTCCCGTATTTTGAATATCCAGCTCTAAGTAAGAATGGTTTTACATTCATTTCGGCACCTAATCTTATGTTTGAAGTTTTAGTATGCAAATCCTTTATGTTGTTGTTTTCGTGTGTAAAACTATAGTCATTTGAGTGCATGCTTGAAAAAGAATAATCTACTAACTCGTAATCAGCACTTAATAAAATAGTTTTATTTACTACTGTTGATGCGCTTAATATTGCTTTCCAAGGTGTTATTAAATTGTACTCAAAATAGTTGGGTAATGAGCTTTCAGTAATGCTTTCTCCTGCAAAATGTGTAGTTATGCTTGTGCTGTAAGTTTCTTCAATGCTAAAGGCTGTTGGGGTATGTAGAGCGGCTCCTAGCTTTAAAGTTTCAGATACTCTTAAAATTGCTCCTAGTTTAAGATTTAATCCGCTACCATATATGCTCAATTCTTCTTGAAAATCAAAGCCGTGTAAGCCGCCAACTGTATCTTCAAAATGAGTTTCGTTATAAGTTGATTTTTCATAGTAATCAAGTGTAGGAATTCCTATTGTAGCTCCTAAATATAGTTGTTCGTTAAATGAACCCCCAACTGAAAAAATAAATTCATTTTTCCCTCCTGATGAATGAATATTCTTGCTTTGTAGTTTGGAAGAATTTCCTTTTACATGAGAAATATAATTTCCATTGTCGTTAGCATACCAACTAGTAATTGTGTCTATTGTGTTATCTGATAAGTCAATTAAGTCAGTCCAGAAAGCAGGTGCTGAATACAATGAGTTTAGGTTATCAATTGTATTTCCTTGTGAGATATCTAGGATATTATCAGCTAAAGAAGAGGTATTGTTTGTCCCTTGAATTCTAATGTTATTATTGTAGTTTTCTATCTGATTCCATCCAATAGCAAAATTGACTCTTTTCCATTCTGAATTCTCTTTAGGGCTTGAAAAAACTAATCCGATATTTCCTATTTTTAGTCCTGATTTATAGTCTGATTCCTTTGTTCCGTAATAGGATGTAGTACTGTTTAAACTAAAACTTGGTGTAAGACTAAATTCTGAAAATTGATACATACCAATTCCTGCAGGGTTTTGGCTTAATGCTGAAAACTCACCTCCTAATGAGCCGAATGCTCCACTCATTGCTGAAAAGCGAGCTGTTCCTAATGGTGCGTCTGTACTATATCTTAATCCGTCAATTTCATTCTGAGCTAATAAAGTGATGCTGCTTAGTGCAATAATTGACATTGCTAATAATCCTTTTTTCATGTTTTATTTTCTTGGTTTTACACTTCTTCTGTTTGAGTTTCCTGATGATCTGCTCCCACTACTTGATTTATTACTTCCTGAATTGTAACTTCTGTTGCCAGAATTAGATTTTGGAGCTGAATAACTATTGTTGCTCTTTGGAGCAGAGTAGTTTCTGTTATTGTTATTCGTTTTTGGGGCAGTATAGGTACGAGTTCCTTTGTTTGTATTTGTTTTATTTGTAGCATTTCCTCTATAGGAATTGTTAGTCTTAATAGTTGTGTTCCCTTTGTAAGAGTTATTTGTTTTAATGCTAGTGTTGTTTCTACTATTATTTGTTTTAATAGTTGTGTTTCCTCTATGAGAGTTATTTGTTTTTACTGAAGTATTTCTAATTGTGTTGTTGGTATTATTTTTTAAAGTACTCGTATTCCTAATGTTTAAAGTTGAATTCTTTGAATTTGTATTCGGAATAATAGCATTTGTTTTTACACCTCTACCGTTAGAATGTGAGGATAAAGATCCTCTGTGTCCTGTTGTGTGGACGGTATTGTTATTATTGTAGTAGGTGTAATTTGGTGTATGGTGGTGGTGATTGTTATATCCATAAGCGTAATAACTATTGTATGAATAAGGATTGTAATAGTAAGGGGAATAAGAATAGTAGGAGTAATAAGGAGAACTCCAGTTGTACCCATAATAAATACTTGTTCCACAATAGAAAGGGTCGTTATTATACCAGTAATAATCAGTATATAGTCCGCCATAGTAATTGCTGTAGTGCATTGGTCTGTGGAATCTTCTTATTCTTGATGAAAAACTATAATCATAGTAATCATCTGCAACATCATAGTTACTATAATAATTATCACTTATTGTATTTGTGTCTTGTGTTTGCCCTATTTCTTCAGAGGGTATAATTACGATATCATCATAGCTACTAAATTCAGAACTTCCTAAATAATTAGGGTCGCTATAATGAACATGGGTTGTTGTAATGCAGGAGGATAAAAAAAGCAAAATAATGGAGGGGTAAAGTAAAGTTCTCATAGCAGTATTTTTTTGTTTGACAGGCATAAACTTATGATAGTTTAATTTGTTAGTTTTGTGCAACTTTTAAAGTTAACGATAATAACACAACAAAATTACATTTTTTAAAGCAAAATGGCAAAAAAACTAACATCAAGAGAGAAGGACTATTCACAATGGTATAACGAGATTGTACAAGGTGCTGATTTAGCAGAAAATTCAGGAGTAAGAGGCTGTATGGTAATTAAGCCTTATGGTTATGCAATTTGGGAAAAAATGCAAGCTGAGTTGGATAGAAAGTTCAAGGAGACAGGACATGAAAACGCTTATTTTCCTCTTTTTATCCCTAAATCATACTTAAGTAAAGAAGCTGCTCATGTTGAAGGTTTTGCAAAAGAATGTGCTGTAGTTACCCATTATCGTTTAAAAAATGCTGAGGATGGAAGTGGAGTAGTAGTTGATCCAACTGCAAAGCTAGAAGAGGAATTAATTGTTCGCCCTACATCTGAAACTATCATTTGGGATACTTACCGTAAATGGATACAATCCTATCGTGATTTACCAATTTTGGTAAACCAATGGGCAAATGTTGTAAGATGGGAGATGCGTACAAGGTTATTCTTGCGTACAGCTGAGTTTTTATGGCAAGAAGGGCATACTGCTCATGCAACCAAAAAAGAGGCTGTTGAAGAAACAGAACAAATGATTGGTATCTATGCTGATTTTGCTAAGAACTTTATGGCAATGCCAGTTGTACAGGGTTTAAAATCAGAAAGTGAGCGTTTTGCAGGAGCGGAAGAAACTTACTGTATTGAAGCGTTAATGCAAGATGGAAAGGCTTTACAGGCAGGAACATCTCACTTTTTAGGACAAAACTTTGCTAAAGCTTTTGATGTAAAGTTTGCAACTAAAGAAGGTAAACAAGAACATGTTTGGGCTACATCATGGGGGGTTTCTACTCGTTTAATGGGAGCTTTAATCATGACGCATTCTGATGATTATGGTTTGGTACTTCCTCCTAAATTGGCGCCATTCCAAGTGGTTATTGTTCCAATCTATAAAGGGGATGAACAGTTAGAAGCTGTGTCAGAAGTAGCTAATAAAGTAAAGAAATCTTTAGAAGCAAAAGGAATATCGGTTAAGTTTGATAATAGAGACACGCATAAGCCAGGGTGGAAGTTTGCAGAATATGAATTGAAAGGAGTTCCATTGCGTTTAGCGCTTGGAGCTCGTGATCTAGAAAATGGAACTATAGAAGTTGCTCGTAGGGATACTTTAGAGAAAGAAACTTATCAAATTACTGATATTGAAAATAAGGTAGAACATTTACTAGAAAATATACAGGATAACTTGTACCAAAAAGCTTTGACTTTCCGTGAAGAAAAAACCTATAAAGCAGATTCTAAAGAGGAGTTTATTAAGTTAATTGAGCAAGGTGGTTTTGTATATGCACATTGGGATGGAACTTCTGAAACAGAAGATTTAATAAAACAAGAAACTAAAGCAACAATTAGATGTGTTCCTTTAGATGCAAAACTAGAAGATGGTGTTTGTTTGTTTACAGGAAAATCTTCTGATAAGAGAGTGTTATTTGCTAAAGCCTATTAAATGATGAAAAATCAAGAGCAAATAGTCCACTTGTTAAAAACTAAAGCTAGTACAAAGCAGGAAGTTTATAGCATAACAAAGCAAGTATTTGCTGACTTTCAAGAAAGATTAAAGCAAAAAGAAAATGAGATAAATAAAGAGATAGAGAATGAACAAGTGCAGGTTTCATATTCTTCAGAAGGTAATTTTGAGTCAAAATTAAAATTTTCTGGTGATACTTTGCTTTTTCATATGCATTCTAATGTATTTGATTTTCCTAGTTCTCATCCAATGCATAAAACAAAATATATTAAAGAGGATAAATTGAGGTCTTTTTGCGGAGTGATAAATATATATAATTTCCTTTCTGATTCTTTCAAGTTTAACCGTATGAATGATGCAGGTTATTTAATTGCTCGTGTCTTTATTAATAAAGATAAACATTTTTTCTTAGAAGGTGATAAGCAGCTTGGTTTCTTATTTAACGATTTTGTAAATCAGCAGATAAATACAAAAGAGATTGAGAAAATAATTGAAGAAACTATGGTTTACGCCTTAAATTTTGACTTGCAAACACCAAATTTCAATGAAGTAAAAGTAGTGTCTGTTCATCAAATACTAGATATAAATAATAATCAAAAATTAAAAACAGCTAAGCGGATGGGGTATAAATTTTCTTTTGAAACAAATAATGATTAAATTTTTGTGAGATTTTAAAAAAAGTATAAATTTGCACCCTCAATTTTGAGAAAAATTATGGCCCGTTCGTCTAACGGTTAGGACATGCGGTTTTCATCCGTAAAATAGGGGTTCGATTCCCCTACGGGCTACATAAAATTTAAAACTATGGCAAATCATAAGTCAGCAATAAAAAGAATAAGACAATCAGAAACTAGAAGATTGTTAAATAAGTACCAACACAAAACTACAAGGAATGCTGTTTCAGCTTTACGCGCTTTGACCAATAAGAAAGAAGCTGCTGCTTTATTTCCTAAAGTTGCTGGTATGTTAGATAAATTAACAAAAAGAAATATTATTCATAAGAATAAGTCAGCTAATTTGAAGTCAAAATTAGCAAAGCATGTAAATGCACTTTCTTAAACGATTATTAGTTTAGTTATTTAAAAGGGTTTATCATTACGATAAACCCTTTTTTTTATATTTGCCTTATGCAAAATAAGCTATTAATTTATTGCCCAAAGATTACGCCAAGGCATCAATATATTTTTAAAGTACTTTTTTCTGATATTTATGTTATTGAGTATTCTCTTACTGATGATAAAGAGGCTTATATTGCCTCAGAATTCGTAAAGATAAATTATTCAAAAAACAGTATTTGTCATGATGAAGTATTTGTTGAAAGTAATGGTTTGCTTAGTGAAAAGGGAATAAATGAGCTAGATATTCAAATTCAATTACTGAATGGTGAGCCTGCTTTTTTTATCGCTACAAATAAAAATGCTTACCCTTTTGATATTTTTGCTACTAGTTTCTATTTAATCAGTAGATATGAAGAGTATCTTCCTCATCTGAAAGATAAATACAATAGATATAAAGCAGAAGAAAGTTTAGCTTATAAGCATAGGTTTTTACAAAAACCAATTGTAAATATTTGGTTGAAGCAATTTATTCATCAATTGCAAAGTCAATTTCCAAATTTGATAATTCAATATCCAAAGTTCAAGTACATCTCTACTATTGATATTGATAATGCGTATTTATATAAAGGAAAAGGGTTTATTCGTTCAGTTGCTTTTTTGTTAAAAGCTATGAGTTCTTTTGATTTTGATGCAATTAAAATGGCTTTTCAAGTAACTTCAAAAAAACGAAAGGATCCGTTTGATACTTATTCACTACAATTTAATTTACAGAAAAAATACAATTTGGATGTGCGCTATTTTATGTTGATGGGTGACTATGGAATGAATGATAAAAATATATCGTACAACAATAGTAATTTCCAAGTATTAGTGAAACGATTGGCTGATTTGGCTCCTGTTGGTGTCCATCCCTCTTTTGGATCTAATATCAATGAGAAAAAATTAGCTGTTGAGGTAAAGCGTTTGGAAGATATTCAGAAAAGAGAAGTGAGTTTTAGTAGGCAACATTTTTTACAATTATCTTTGCCTAAAACCTATAAACGACTAATTGAGGCAGGAATTACGGATGACTATACTATGGGATATGCTTCCCATCTAGGTTTTAGAGCCGGAATCGCAAGTCCTTTTACCTTTTATAATTTGGATATGGAACAGATATTACCAATCACTATTCATCCTTTTGCTATCATTGATGATACCTTAAAATTCAATATGGGTTTAGGTGCTGATGAGGTAATTGAAAAAATAAGTGGTATTATTGATGTTGTAAAACAGGTAAACGGCACGCTAATAAGCATTTGGCATAACGATACCCTTAGTGATGAAGGGGTGTGGAAAGGTTGGCGTAATGTGTATGAAGATATGGTTAAATTAATAAAGAGTTAAATATGGAAATAATTAATTTAGGAAATCAGGATTCAGTATTTAATCATTTTGTAAGAGAGATAAGGGATATTAGTATTCAAAAAGATGCTATGCGTTTCAGGAGAAATATAGAAAGAATTGGAGAGATTTTTGCTTATGAAATAAGTAAAAAAATGAATTATCAGGCAAAAGAAATAAGGACTCCACTTGGTATTTCAACCGAAAATATAATGCTTGAAAAACCAGTATTAGCTACTATATTGCGTGCAGGGTTGCCTTTGCATCAGGGTTTGCTAAATTACTTTGACAACTCAGATAATTGTTTTATTTCAGCTTACCGTAAACATAAAAAAGGAGGGAATTTTGAAATCAAAATTGAATACATGTCTTCTCCTGATTTGGAGGGGAAGACTGTTATATTATGTGATCCTATGTTGGCTAGTGGAAACTCAATGGTATTGGCAATAGAGGCACTTCTTTCAAAAGGAAAGCCAAAACACATTCATGTAGTAGTAGCTATTGCTAGCTCAGAAGGGATTCAGTATTTTAAAGAAAACACTCCTTTCAGAAGTTGTACACTTTGGCTAGGAGCTGAGGATCAGGAAATGACTTCACAGTCCTATATAGTGCCAGGATTAGGAGATGCTGGCGATTTAGCCTTTGGAGAAAAAAGTTGAGTGCATAAGAATCATTTTTTACATAAGCAGTTTCCATAATTATTTTTACGATATTAGCAACCCTTTTATTGCATGTTGCGTATAGAGGGAAACGAAAAGTAATTATGTCAATCGCGTTAAAAATATTAGTAGTAATTTTCCTAAGTGGTATCAAATTCATGTTTGCTATCCCACTTTCTATTATTAAATATGATTTTACTTTTATACAGACTCTTCTTTTTTCAGTAGTAGGAGGGGTTTTAAGTATTTTTGTATTCTCTTATTTAAGCGATAAAATTTATAAGCTAATTAAAAAAAGAAGACAAAATAAAGTTAAGAAAAGAAGTGTAAAGAAAGCATTAGCAATTAAAACAGCTCGTAAATATGGTTTAGTAGGCATTGCTTTTTTAACTCCAATCTTTTTATCTATTCCAATCGGAACTTATTTAGCACTTTACTTTTTCCCTGAAAAAAGAAAAACAATCCCAATTCTTATTACATCAGTTGTAGCTTGGTCATTAGTGCTATCGGTTGCACTTACTTCTTTTTAAGAAGAATGATAAAACATATTTTTTTTGATTTAGACCGTACCCTTTGGGATTTTGAAGCAAACTCTCACGAAACTCTGTTGGAGCTTTGTATTTCTCATAATCTGTCAAATAAAGGAATTACAGACTATGAAGCATTTATAAAAAACTATAAAGTGCATAATGAGAAACTCTGGGAATTAAACCGAGTAGATAAAATATCTCAAAAGGATTTAAGAAGGGAAAGGTTTCAAAGAGCACTTGCTGATTATGATATAGAAGATGCAGGTCTTGCAGAAAGAATAGGAGAAGATTATGTGGCAACTTGTCCAAAAAAGAATAAACTATTTCCTCATACCATTGAGGTGTTAAACTGCCTATCGGTAAAATATAAATTGCACATAATAACCAATGGTTTTCATAATGTACAACATATAAAATTAAAACATTCTGGGCTTAGTTCTTATTTTGATAAAATCATTACATCAGAGCAAGTGGGAGTGAAAAAACCAAACCCTAAGATTTTTAAATATGCTTTGCAGCAAGCAAACGCTAATGTTAAAGAAAGTATAATGATTGGTGATGATTTGGAAGTAGATGTATTAGGAGCAGAACAGATAGGTATACAAGGAGTCTTTTTTAACCCAAACAAAACAAAACACAATAGAGATATTGTGCATGAGATTTTTTGTCTTAGTGAGCTGAAGGCGTTATTATAAATCCTGCTTTTTTTAAATCCTCCCAATAATGAGGGTAAGATTTATTAACTACCTTCATATTATTTATCTGCAACTCCCCAAACTTAAGGCAAAGTGGAGTAAAACTCATAGCCATTCGGTGGTCCTTATAAGTTTTAATTATTTTGCTAGAAGTTAAATTTAATATTTCACTTTCTACTGCTGTTACTCTATCTGTTTCTTTATCTTTTAAAGTATTAAGTCCTGTAAATTCTACAATCTTCTTTAACCCAAAGAGTGTGCATTTAAGTGGTTGATATAAATCAGGGGTTTCTAATAAATCAAGAGTGTTCGGAAAATTGAAATTGTTATTCTTTGTTAAAGTCAAAGTTCCTTTTTCAAATATTGAATGCACACCTAATTTTTCAAACAACTCCATTACTGTTTTATCTCCTTGAATAGAATTTTCAGAAAGTCCATTTAGTTTAATGTTGCAATTATTAGATAATGCTGCAGTTTCAAACCAAAAAGAGGCTGCCGACCAATCTGATTCAACAGTATAATCCTTTGCAATATATTTTTGACTTTTAATTTTAATAATGTTGTTAATCCAAGAATGTGAAACCCCAAATTCTTGCATTAGACTTAAAGTCATTTTTATATAGGGTTTGGATACTAACTCTCCTGTAATTGTTAGTTCTAATCCATTTTTTAAAGAAGGAGCAATTAATAAAAGAGATGTGATAAATTGAGAACTTACCTCTCCATCAATATGCACTTTTCCACCTTTTAGGTTTTTTCCAACTATTTCTAGAGGTGGAAAACACTCTTGTTCTTTGTATTCAATTTCAGCCCCTAATTCTTTTAAAGATTCTACTAATTGTTTTATTGGCCTTTCCTTCATTCTATTACTTCCTGTAAGTGTAAATTCCTCTCCTTTTTTTGTGGAAAGGTAAGAAGTTAAAAAACGAAATGAAGTTCCAGCTGCACCAACATCTATTTTATTACTAGCTGAATTAAGCATATTTTTTAATGATTTAGTGTCCTCAGAATTAGAAAGATTTTGAATTCTAAACTCTTTTTCGCAAAGCGCTTGAATAATCAATAATCGGTTAGAAATACTTTTTGAAGAAGGTAAATCAATCCCACAATTAATATTCCCATTAGGGTGTGAGATTCTACAATTCATTAATAGCAAATAAATTATCAACACTACAATCTCCTATTTTGTTTAATAGTGAAAAATTAATTTTCCCTTGACTATTCTTTTTATCATTCATTAAAAAAGGTAATAAATTAGATTTATTAGGGGTGTGTGCTAAAGTGAAATTACTTAAGATATAATTCTTAATTTCATTTTTATCTTCCTTTGATATAGGAGATAATTCTGTTTCTAAAATCATTCCAATGAAAACGGCCTCTCCATGTAGGATTGGAGTTCCTTTTTCCAGATAATAACTTTCTATTGCATGACCAAAAGTATGCCCAAAATTTAATTTTTTTCGTTCTCCTTTTTCAAAGGGATCAGATGCAACAATCTTGTTTTTTATTTTAATAGAGGTCTCAATTATTTCTTCCCAAATTAAATCATTAAAAGAAGTGGAAATAATTTTATTCCATAAATTGTTATCAGCAATAAGAGCATGTTTTACCACTTCTGCAAAACCTGATTTTAATTCGTTATCAGAGAGGGTATTTAAAAACTCAGAATTTATAAGGACAGACTTAGGATTATTAAAAAGTCCGATTTGGTTTTTCAATCCATTAAAATCAATTCCTAGTTTTCCTCCAATACTTGCATCTACCATAGCCAATAAAGTAGTTGGTATCTGAATGAAATCAATTCCTCTTTTATAAGTGGAGGCACAAAAACCACCCATATCGCCAATTACTCCACCTCCTAGATTTATTAAAAGTGAGTTTCTATCAAAATGATTATTTGTTAGCTCTTCCCAAATGAAACTACAAGTAGTAATATTCTTGTGTTCTTCCCCTGATTTGATTTCAATAATTGTACAATTATCAAACTTAGGAAGTTTGTATAGACAATTTCTTTTTGTATTTTCATCTACTAAAATAGCAACTTTGGAGTAAGTTAAAAAATCTAATTTGGTAAGTGATTTTTCACCTATCCATACAGAGTAACCAGATGAAACTATTTCTTTCACTGAGTAACTTCAGGTAAAGGATTTCCTGTACAACCATTTGGATAAGCAGTCCCTAAAATAGTGCTAATAGTTGGGGCTATATCACGGATGTTTACTTTTCGGTCAGTTTGTCCTTGCGGTATTTCTCCTCCCCAAAAAATAAGTGGCACATGAGTGTCATAGCTGTAAGATGAGCCATGAGTTGTACCTCCATTTGACCAATAAGAAGAAAGCCAACCGGTTTGTAAACTTACAATAACATCTCCTGATCTTTTCTGATTAAAGCCCCTTTGCACTAAGGAGTGAAAAGAATTGGAATATTCATTTTCGTGTAATTGAGTTGCTGTGTAAGTATTTTTAACCCACTCATATTTTAAGAAAAATTGAGCACAGTTCCTTTGAATCTCCTCCATACTTATGTTTTTTGCTTCAATCAAATCATGATTTAAAAACAAATGGTTATTGGAATAATTTTTAATCCAATTTCCCTCACCATATGTAATGTTTAAATGAGATAAAAGATCAGTTTTCATTGTTGATCCATCAAAATAACCTGCAGGAATATTTCTTTCTAAAAGTTCATGAGGCTCAGAAACAACCCCATGGTCGGCCGTAATAAAAACAACTGCATTTTCAAAACCTACTTTGCTGTCAATTGTTTTTAAAAGCTTGGCTATATCCTTATCCAAACGGATATAAGTGTCCTTAATTTCAGAGGCGTGCGGGCCATATTGATGACCAATATAATCGGTAGAAGAAAAACTAACTGTTAAAATATCAGTATTTTTTCCTTGTCCTAATTTTTCTTTCTTAAGTATTTCAAGTGCCAAATCATTTAAAATAGTATTTCCAAATGGTGTCTTTTTTATTGCACTTCCTCCTTTTTGTATTAGTAAGGAGTCTAAATTATGAGAAAACTCACCTTTTACTTTCCATTCTCCTTTTAAATAATTTTGTGTAGTATTACTATCGTTTATCTTTTGAATATAATCAGGAAGATTTTCCATGTAAAAAGAAGAAGTAATCCATTTTCCCTCACTACTCATCCAATATGCTCCGTTTGCTGTGTGTCCTGCAGGTAATATAGCTCCTCTATCTTTTAAGGATATTCCGAATACTTTACTTTCTTCATTGAATAGTTTTAACTCGTCAGCAAAGGTTGTGGTTAGCATATGATGTGGGGACATTTTTCCATCTGCAGATTGCACATCTACATTTTTTTGTTCGCAATTACAAACGGTATGCATGTCGCCATCACCTGCACAATAAATGTACTCTCCAGAGTTTTTATCATACCAATCATTAGCAATAATTCCGTGTACTGCAGGAGTTGTACCTGTGTAAATAGAAGCATGACCTGGGCCGGTATAAGTAGGAACATAACCGAATTGTGCATTCCTAAAAAAATGACCCTCATTTACCAATCGTTTGAAACCATCATCTCCTAAATCATTCCAGAAACGGTAGATATAATCGTAACGCATTTGGTCGACTACAATACCGACAACTAGTTTAGGCTGCTCTTGTGAGAAACTTGATAATCCTAATAAAAGAGAAAGAGTTAGTAACATTAATTTTTTCATTTTTTTCTGTTTTTAATAATCATTACTCCAATTGATAAAACTACTGCAACCAATACATCCGCAATAGGAGGGACGCTTGGCCAACCAAAATTCCAGATTGTAACTAATAGTAGCCATAACCACCAAATTTTATCAAACTGTTTCATTTAGTTTTGACTTAAATATTTTATAGACCAACAAACTTACAAAAAGTCCCCAAAACATTCCGCCTATTACATCATAAGGGAAATGTAATCCTAGGTAAATACGGCTAAGACCAACAAGTGCTGCCCAATTAAATAGCCTGAAAAATATCTTTTTGCTTCTTAAGAGTAAGGATATAAAAAAGGCAATAGCAAAACTATTGGATGCATGAGAAGATATAAAACCGTATTGCCCTCCACAATCGGTTACAAAACGCATCTTTTGCATGACTATTGGGGTGTAACAAGGTCGTAATACTTCAAATTGATTTTTAAACAAGTGAACACTTCCTGCATCAGCAAACAAAATAAGAGTAGTAACTGCTGCTAGTGTCCAAACAAAATTAGAAGTCTTGTTTTTATATAAAAGATAGAGTAGGTACAGGTAAAGTGGAATGAATGTAAACTTATTACTGATAAGTAACATGATAGGGTCCATGGCTTCAAATCCAATTCCGTTAATTAAATGAAAAGTAACGATATTTATAGCATCATACCAGTTAAGTCCGCCCATTACTCATTTAATTTTTTCCAGATTAAATCTTTCAATTCAGTAATTCCTTGTTGTGCTACTGATGAAATGAAAAGACAGGGCAAGTCAGTTGGTAATTCTTCTTTAATAAAACCTATTAATTCTTCATCCAGCATGTCGGATTTACTAATGGCTAATATCCTGTCTTTGTCTAATAATTCAGGATTATATTTTTGTAATTCTCCTAATAGAATTTCATATTCCTTTGCAATATCATCCGTATCAGCAGGAACCATAAATAGCAAAGTAGAGTTTCGTTCAATATGGCGTAAAAACCTTAGTCCTAAACCTTTTCCTTCAGAAGCCCCTTCAATAATACCAGGAATATCAGCCATGATAAAAGACTTATCTCCTCTGTAAGAAACAATTCCTAAGTTGGGTACTAAAGTGGTAAACGGGTAGTTTGCAATTTGAGGTCTTGCAGCAGAAACTACAGAAAGTAAAGTTGATTTTCCAGCATTTGGGAAACCAACTAAACCAATATCTGCCAATACTTTGAGTTCCAAAATAAACCAACCTTCAACTACATCTCCACCAGGTTGTGCATATCTTGGCGATTGATTGGTTGGTGATTTGAAATGAGCATTTCCTCTACCGCCCATTCCTCCTTTTACCATTACATGCTCTTCTCCATCTTCAGTGATTTCAAATAATACTTCTCCTGTTTCAGCATCTTTTCCAATAGTACCTAGTGGAACATCAATATAGCTGCTTTTTCCATCTTTCCCAAAACTATGGTTTCCGGTACCAATACCACCATGTTCAGCAAAAATGTGTTTTTTGTAACGCAAGTGGAGTAGTGTCCACATTTGCTTATTTCCTCTAATGATGATACTTCCACCATGCCCACCATCTCCTCCATCAGGGCCACCTTTTGCAGTAGTTTTATCTCTTAAAAAGTGAGCAGAACCTGCACCACCTCTCCCTGAACGGCAAAAGATTTTCACATAATCAACAAAATTGGAATTTTTAACTCTCATTTATAGGCTGTCAATAACAGTGTTTAGTTTTTGAGCAATATCAGTAATAGAACCTACTCCTTCAATTTCAGAAAGTTTATTTTGTGCAGCATAAAATTCTTTTAAAGGAGCTGTTTTATTGTTGTACTCATTAATTCTGTTGGCAATAATACTTTCGTTTTTATCATCTGCTCTTCCAGATTCTTTTCCTCTTTCTAGTAGTCTTTTGATAAGTTCAGCATCTTCAACTTTTAATGATAACATTGCAGAAATTGCAGTTCCTTTTCCTGATAGCAAAGTATCTAAAGCAGTAGCTTGTGCAGCTGTTCTTGGGAAGCCATCAAAAATAAATCCGTTTGCTGTTGGGTTGTTATCTAATTTTGATGAAATCATACCAATTACTATCTTATCAGGTACTAAATCCCCTTTATCCATTAGTGTTTTTGCTTCTAATCCTAAAGCAGTTCCTGCAGCAATTTCTCCTCTAAGGATATCGCCAGTTGATAAGTGAACTAAGTTATATTTGTCAATTAATAGGTTGGATTGTGTTCCTTTTCCGGCACCAGGAGGGCCAAATAATACTAAGTTTAACATTGGTTTTTGGTTTAGTTTTTTAATTTGTAAATATGTGGCAAATTACGGCCAATTTCGTCATAATCCAAGCCATATCCAACAACAAAATCATTCGGGATAGATTTTCCAATAAAATCAATGGGAATATCCTTTTTATAGGCTTTGGGTTTGTAGAGTAAAGTAGCTGTTTTGAATGAAGCTATCTTTTTATTTTGAAAGAGTTCAATAATTTTTTCTAATGTATTCCCTGTGTCAATAATATCTTCAAGAATTATTATGTTTCGGTTTTCCAAATCTTGGCTTAAACCTATAAGTTCATTTACTGAACCTGTACTTTTTGTTCCTTGATATGATGCTAGTTTGATAAACGATATCTCAGAATTAGGAATAGTGATTTTTCGCATTACATCAGCAGCAAATAAAAATGAACCATTGAGTACAGCAATAAAAAGAGGGCGGGAAATACTAGCTATGTTTATTTGTTTTGCAAGATGCTGAACAATTTCTGCTATTTCAGTTTCAGGAATGTAAACTTCAAAAGTTTTATCGTGTAGTTTTATATCTTCCATTCTAATTATTACTCCAAACTTTTCTTAAAACTGTTTGCTGCTCTGTTGCCTTTTCTGATTTTACAAATTCTAACAATTGGTAATGATTTCCTATTGCTAGAGTAATATCAGTTTCAGAGAATTTCTTTTTAATGGTAAAGGTGACTTCTCCCTTGCAATCTTTCAGAATATCTTTTAGTTTTCCTTCTACCTTTTTTCCATTTACTTTAGTAATCTCATCTTCAGGAGCAATGCCATTTTTATCTGTTACAGAATTTGGTTCTACTTTTTTAATGATGATTTTTTCGTTTTCTTTTATAGCTACAAATCCAAAATACTGTGCAGATAGGTTAGGGTTTTTCTTTTCTTTTAATTCAATTCCAACAACTTCCAATGCAGTTTTTAATGTTGGAATATAGTCCTCAATTCCATAGATGTGGTTTTCAAAAATCTCTGCAACTTTAAGTTCACCAAATTTCACGCATATATTTCTGAAATCATCTTCCGAATAGCCTTTTCCTTTTAAAGCAAACTCTTCATATAACTCTTTCATTACAGAATGTAAACTCTCTTTTCCATCTGTGTTTTTTATGATTTCTAAATCAATCATAAGCATACAAAGTGCTGCATCCGGATAAATAGAAGTTATACGGTCAGGAGAGCCTAACTTATAGCCATCCAGCCAATTGTCAAAGCCACTATCAGCCACTGAAAGGTTGAACCTTCCGTAATTGGTTAGGTGTCTTTCTAGATTTTGATTTTGGGTTTTAATAAAGCTGTCCCAATTAAAAACTCCAGAGTTGTAAAGCATCATATCTCCCATGTAGGTAGTAACTCCTTCCGCTACAAATCCTGTTCTAAAGTAATTTTCCCCGGTATAATTATAAGGGTACATTTCTACTGGGCGAATTGCTTTTATGTTCCAAGTATGGTATAATTCATGTGAACAAACCCCTAATAAATCCTCATAACGCTTGTCCATAATTTCATTCCCAGGACCTAAGAGTAAAACCGTGTTTTTGGTGTGTTCTACACCATGATAACTTCTGTAAGGGGTAACTTGGAAAAAGTAATGATACTCATCAACAGGAAATCCTCCAAAGTGCTTTATTTGACTTTTGGTGAAAGCAGTGAAATCCTTTTTTAACTTATCCCAATCAGGTTTACATTCTCCTTGAAACCATAAGTGAAATGTAATTCCATCTACCTCATAAGTTCCGTGTTGTAAACTATCCGAACAAATTATTGGAGATTCAGCTAGTAAATCATATCCCTTTACTGAAAGCGTATTTCCGTCTTGCTCCATAGAGGAAGCAATCTTATAATTTTCTGGTATATCTAGGTTTAAAGTATACTCCTCCTCCATTCTGTCCACAATATAGAACATACAATGTACAGGATTTAAATACAATTGATGTTCATCCAAATAACAAGCCCCAGCATCTAACTGATTGGCGTAAAAATTATAAGTAATGGTAACTTCCATTGCGTTTTCAGAATCAACTTCCCATAAATCTTTTGTGATTTTTTTGAAAGCAAGCGGATTATTGTTCTCATCAAAAGCTGCCCATTTTTGTATGTTTTGAGAGAAATTCGCAAGCTCATACCTACCAGGACGCCAAGCGGAAAGTTGAAATTGCATGGTTTTTGCTCCATTGGTTAAACTGTTAAATTCAAAATCAACAAAGTGCCTATGTGGGTTGCTATATGAAATAGTATAGTTTATCATCTAAAATATTTAAGGTGCGAAAATACAAATTTTAGGAAGGATAGGCTTTCCTTAAATGAAGTTACATTTTTGTTATATTTGCCTTAACGAAAAGTAAAGAAATGAAGAAAGAAGAGGTAAAGTATGATTGCAGGCATTTTGAGGGGCACATTCCATGTAAACCCAATAAATTGCATGATGTGCAATGTGATGATTGTAGTTTTTATGATAAAGGAACACCTAGGATATTATTTATAAAATTAGGAGCGATAGGGGATGTGATTAGAACCACTCCGCTACTTACTAAATACAAGGAAAAGTACCCAAATTGCCATTTTACATGGATTACGCATTCTCCACAAGTATTACCAAAAGATAAGGTAGATGTAGTTTATAAGTGGGATGCTACTTCACTTTACACAATTGCTAATGAGCATTTTGATATTGCAATTAATTTGGATAAAGACAAGGAAGCTTGTATGTTGCTTTCCAATGTGTGTGCAGCTGAAAAATATGGTTTTACTTGGAAGGACAACCATATTGATATTGCAACTGAAAAAGCAGAACATAAGTTGATTACTGGACTTTTTGACCATATTTCAAAAAAGAATACGCTTAACTATTTGGAAGAGATATTTGAAATCTGCCATTTTGAGTTTAATAAGGAAGAGTACATGATTAACTTAAATGAGAGGTCAAGTTATAAATGGAAAAAGAAGTTTGAAAAACTAGCTAATGGAAAAACAATAATTGGGCTAAATACGGGATGTGGACTCAGATGGAAAACACGCCTTTGGCCTAAAGAATATTGGGTGGAACTTATTAGGAATTTGGAAAGTCAAGGTTATTTCTGTTTGCTAATGGGAGGGCCAGATGAAGATGAAATGAATCGTTATTATCAACAAGAAACAGGTGCAACTTACCTTGGTACTTTTAGTTTGGAAGAGTTTATTGCGATCACAAATAATACAGATATTATTGTAACGCCAGTGAGTATGATGATGCACATTGCCTTGGCACTTAAAAAGCAATTAATGCTGTTTCATAACATCTTTAATGTGCATGAGTTTGAGCTTTACGGAAGAGGAATAATTATTGAACCTACTAGTGGTTGCGATTGCTATTTTGGGAACTCCTGTAGTCGTGAAAAAAGATGTATGAATGATATCTCAGTGCAAGATGTTTTGAGTAATATTGCAGCCTTAAATAAAAATTTAAAAAAATAAAAATATGAACTTTGATGTTATCGTATTAGGAAGTGGTCCTGGAGGTTATGTAACGGCTATCC
>JABJNS010000091.1 GCA_018664745.1 Flavobacteriales bacterium
AAGAACCTCCATCTGATGAAAATGATGAATTAAGCATATCTGGCTCATTTGGATCCTGACTATTATTAATTGTCAAATCTGTTAAACTATCACAATCAGTATTTGATAATGAAAAAGATACGAAAGGAGTAAATGGAATACATGCTACATTACCTGTAATGCCACCAACACAATTTCCGCAACTATCAATAAATGCAGTACCATTTAGCGTATTATTACAATCAAGAGCAAAATTAATTGTCATAAATGTATCAGCAACTGACCAAGAAGAATTACTGTTATTAGAAGAGCAATAAGCCATCACTTGCCAAGAGTAAGAAGTCCCTGCTGAAAGGTTATTAATAATTTTATAACTATTTAAAATATTATTCTTGTTATTCCAAGTAGTTGTGCCAACTTCCTTATATCTTATCCGATAATGATCCACATTATTATCAATTATCCAATTAGCTGTTGCTGTAAAATTAGATATATTACTTGTGCTAATTCCTGTTGGCACTGCACAATTTTGAGCATTAATATTTGTTGGATTTATTAAAAATCCCACAAAAAAAGAGAATATAATACTTAATAAGCTTTGGGTAAACTTTCTATTCATACACTTGTTTTTAAGTTACTTTACTTGTTTTTCCTTCTATAATGAAGAGAGCAAATTTAATAAAAAAAAATTAAACCTTTAGATATTACGGAATTAAGTAGTATGAGGATACAAAAAAGCACTGATAAATCAGTGCTTTTCATTGTTGGCCGACTAGGGCTCGAACCTAGACTCTTCTGCACCAAAAGCAGACGTGTTGCCAGTTACACCATCGGCCATTATTATAAATGGTCGGCAAAAATAACAATTAAGTGATAAGTACAAAATAAAATCTCATTTTTTCGTTATTATAAAATCCGCAATGAAAACAACAAGAAATTTTATACATTCGCCATCCTAACAAAAAAGTACTATTAAAAGATGAATCAATTTAAAAAACTAAATAATATTATTGGGTGGAGCGTATTTTTAATCGCTTCATTTGTTTACCTATCTACTATTGAACAAACCGTAAGTTTTTGGGATTGTGGAGAGTATATTTCAACCGCTTATAAATTGGAAGTTGGACACCCTCCAGGAGCACCATTGTTTCAATTGTTTGGTAGAATTTTTACACTTTTTGCTGCTCAAGGAACAAGTGAAGTAGCAGTTGCTATCAATATTTTATCAGCAATATGTTCCTCATTTACTATTCTTTTTCTGTTTTGGACAATTACAGCCTTTGGAAGAAAACTATTTTTTAAAGATAATAATTACGAAATTGGAAGAATATATGCTGTATTAGGAAGTGGTATTGTTGGAGCATTAGCTTATACTTTTTCTGATTCTTTTTGGTTTTCAGCAGTTGAAGGTGAAGTATACGCAATGTCATCATTTTTTACAGCCATCACTTTTTGGTGCATAATGAAATGGGAACAAGAGGCTGATCAACCTCAAGCAAGTAGATGGCTAGTTTTAATTGCTTATTTAATAGGGCTTTCGGTAGGAGTCCACTTATTAAGTTTATTAACTATCCCAGCTATGGGAATGATATACTATTATAAGAAATACGAATACTCAAAATCAGGTGCAATAAAAGCATTCATCATTTCAATGATAATGTTAGGGCTTGTGCAAGGAGTTATTATTCCTGGAGCTGTAAGTTTAATCTCTTCTTTTGAGCTATTCTTTGTAAATACTATTGGACTTCCATTCAATTCAGGAACAATTATTTATTTCCTTGCAATCATTACTGCAATTGCTTTTGGAATATCTTACACTAAAAAACATAACAAAGCTATTTGGAATACTGCAATACTAGGAATTATGATGCTCTTAATAGGCTATTCTTCATTTGCAATATTAGTAGTACGTTCAAATGCAAATCCTCCTATTGATGAGAATAATCCTGAAGATGCTGTTGGGCTTTTATCATATTTAAAAAGAGAGCAATACGGAAGTTGGCCAATTGTTTATGGACAACATTTTAATGCAAAACTAGACAGCAGAAAACCTTATTTAGATGGGAATCCTGTTTACGCTAAAGATGAGAAGAAAGGAAAATATGTAGTCATTGATAAAAGAAAAAATACACTTCCTAACTACAGTAAAAAAGACAAAATGCTTTTCCCAAGAATTTGGAGTAATACCCAAGCAAGACATGCTGGCGGCTATGTAAATTGGGCAGGATTAAAAAATAAGGATGCAAAACCAACCTTTGGACAAAACTTAACATACTTCTTCAAATATCAAATCGGCTGGTCCTATGTTCGTTATTTTATGTGGAATTTTGCAGGAAGGCAGAATGACTTTATGAATATGGATGGAAATTCATTGAATGGAAATTGGGAAAGTGGAATTGGTTTTATTGACAATGCCCGATTAGGAACGCCATCATCTGAAGTAGATGTTCCTGATTATTTAGGGAAAAATAAAGGGAAAAATCATTATTATTTCTTACCACTACTCTTAGGGCTTATAGGAATGCTATTTCACTTTAAACAAAATAACCAAGATGCTTTAACTGTACTCCTATTTTTCCTCTTTACAGGAGTACTTATTATAGTATACTTAAATGTTGTACCCTTCCAACCAAGAGAAAGAGATTATGCTTATGTCGGCTCATTCTATGCTTTTGCGATATGGATAGGATTAGGAGTACTTGGCATTTATGATTTCTTAAACAAAAAAATGAACTCTACCGCTAGTGCTAGTTTAGCTACAGTTATTGCTCTTATTATCCCTACATTAATGGCTGCCGAGAACTGGGATGATCATGATAGAAGTGGAAGATTTACAGCCTTAGAAGTCGCTAAAAATTACCTGAATTCTTGTGATAAAAATGCAATTCTATTTACCAATGGGGATAACGATACTTTCCCACTTTGGTATGCGCAAGAAGTAGAAGGAATAAGAACAGATATTAAAGTTGTTAATTTATCCTTATTCAATACTCCTTGGTATATTGATCAAATGAAAAGAGCTTCTTATGAAGCTGCTCCTATTCCTTCATCATTAGAGCATGACGACTATAAAGCAGGAACAAGAGATTATACTCCAATAAATGAACGCTTTAAAGAATATGTTGAAGTGAAAGATGTTGTTAATTTTATTAATAGCAAAAGTGCTAAAGCTAAAATAAATACTTCAGCAGGATTAAGAAACTACTGCCCAACTAAAAAATTGAAGCTTTCAGTTAATAATGAAAATGTTAAATCATTTATCCCTACTGAATATCATGATAAAATTGTTGATGAAATCAGATTTAAACTAAAAGGGAATGGACTTTACAAAAACAAATTAATGGTATTGGATATCCTAGCTAATTTCAACTGGGAGCGTCCTATTTATTTTGCCATTACTGTAGGTAGAGACAACTTTATGGGCTTAGAAAAATACTTCCAATTAGAAGGATTAGCTTATCGTTTAGTTCCTTATGTAGCTCAATCTCCTGATGGACAAACAGGAATTGTACATACTGAAAAAATGTATGATCGTTTAGTTACATCTTTTGAGTGGGGAGGGTTCAATAATTCTGATTTATATTTTGATGAAACCAATACCAGAATGGTAATGAATTTCAGAAATAACTATTCAAGATTAGCGGAGGCTTTATTCCAAAAAGGAGATACAGCAAGGGCTATTGAAACATTAGATAAATGTATGGCTGAATTCCCTAGAGATGTTGTGAATTTAAGCTACTTTGCATTACCAATTATTGACATCTACTACAAATTAGGAGAAGATGAAAAAGCAAAAGCAGTACTAGCTGTAATGATTGATGACTACTTAACTGAAATCAAATACTTAAAAGAATTTGGCAGAGGGAGTGGATTAAAACAAAACATTAGTATTGCAGGGCAAGTACTGAGTAGTTTAGGCAGAGTTATTCAAATTCATAAGCTAGAAGATTTGACTGCTACTTATTCTGATGAAGATGGAATTTATTTCAAAACTAAAGGTACTGAAAAAACAGAGATTGATTTTGCAACTTACCGCATCAATACTTTTATGGATGAATATCTAAGTATTCAATAAGAACTTTGTTTGCAACAACACCAAAATTTATACAAGCACTCTTTCCTTCATTAGTTTGGAGGAAAGAGACGCTAAATAAAGAAATTTGGCTCACTTTTGATGATGGTCCTGAACCTGAAGTTACACCTTGGATTTTATCCGTATTAAAAAAAGAAAACATAACTGCTACTTTCTTTTTAGTAGGAGAACAAATTGAAGAGTTTCCAGAACTTGTTGGGGCAATTATAAAAGAAGGTCATACTATTGCCAATCACTCTTATTCTCATAAAAACGGATGGCTTTGCACAAAGGAAAAGTATATTGCTGATATAGAAAAATGCCAGGAACTTATGCCTAACAATAAGCTATATCGTCCACCTTATGGAAAAATTACTAAGGCACAAATTACACTTCTAAAAGAAAAGTATAAAATTATTTTATGGGATGTACTCAGCTGGGATTTTCAGCAAAATACAAGCCCAGAAAGAGTACAAGGAAATATCCTAAAAAACACTAAGGAGGGCTCTATTATTGTATTGCACAACAACCAAAAAAGTCATAAGAATTTTTTTCCTATATTGGAAGATACTATTCAAAAATTAAAAGAAAAAGGATTTAGCTTTAGTGCTACTTGGTAGCAATACAGAAGTGATCCAAACATTCATTATCTGATGCAGAAATAGAATAATCAGTATGCACAACAGTATTTACAATTCCTTCATTACTATCCTGCAAATTATGACGATTAAATCTATTTAAAATATCATAAGGAATTTGCAACATCCATCTTGGCAACCAATATTGCATATTCAAAATATCAAAGCGTGTTATCTTACGAACTGACTCTTTATTTTTATTGTAATAATCCATTACTTTATCATTCCCAAAAACACCTTTCAATTCATAATTATCAAATGAACTTTTAAGCACCTCTCCCATCTGTTCAGGAGTGTATTCCCTAATGTGCCATGGATTTCTTGTTAAAGACATCATAACATTCGGAGTGGTTAAAATCACCTTTCCGCCAGGCTTTAATACCCTATGAATTTCTTGCAAGAACATTTCATCATCTTCAATATGCTCAATTACCTGAAAGGTAACTACAAAATCAACACTATTATCTTCAATCCCTTTTAGAGGTGGTACTTCCGTTTGAATAAAAGTAATATTATTTGCCTGCTTTAATTCATCACTTATATTAGTACTGTATTTATCTACAGCAATATAATGATCAGCTTGTGGGGCTAATTCCATAATTCCATACCCTTCACCACTCCCTACTTCAAGTACTGTTCCGCTAATAATTTTAGCAGCTTCTTTATAAGCAATTAAATGCCTTTGATAAATAACATTTTCTGATGGATCAAGGTGTGAACTCCTTTCGGCTGTCTGTAATATTCCCATTTTTTTATTTTGAAGTTGGCAAATATAAGAAAACTAATCAGCTAGCTCAACAAGTACCGGACAATGGTCAGAATGCTTGGCAGCTGGCAAAATCTGTGAGCGTTTTAGTTTTGGTAAAAGTGAATTCGCAATCATATTATAATCAATACGCCAACCCAAGTTTTTTGCTCTTGAATTTGCTCTGTAACTCCACCAACTATAATGGTGAGGATCCTTATTCAAATGCCTAAATGAATCGACAAAACCACTGGCAATAAATTGGCTCACCCACTCTCTTTCTTCTGGTAAAAATCCTGATGAATTTTTATTTACTTTAGGATTATGAATATCAATTTCAGTATGACAAATATTATAATCTCCTGAAATAATTAAGTTAGGAATGGTCTTTTTTAACTTTGCAATATAGTCATAAAACAAAGTCAAAAACTCCATTTTAAATGCTTGCCTTAAATGATTACTTCCTGAAGGAAAATAAACACTCATTACAGAATAATTATCAAAATCAGCACGAATTACTCTTCCTTCAAAATCAATTTTTTCAATTCCACAACCATACTCAATATGCTTAGGTTTTATTTTTGACAGAATAGCTACCCCACTATAACCTGGCTTTACAGCCGAGTTTATAAAACAGGAATATCCTTGTTCATTAAAAAGAGCTTCATCAAATTGTTCAGGCTTTGCTTTTATCTCTTGCAGGCAAACTATATCAGTATTTGAAGCTTTTAACCATCCTGCTAAATCCTTCTTTATAGCAGCTCTTATTCCATTAACATTATAAGTAATTATAGTTGGCATTATCTAAGTTTTAAATTTTTTTGAGCCGCAATACTTCCCTCAATAATTAAGTTAATCTGATATTTCCCTGGCAACAATACTTGAACTCTTTCCCATTCAAAACAATGGCTCATTTCAATATTATCATACTCAAACTTAGCTAAGCTTGTGCAATTAATTAATGAATCAGCAACAGTAGTTGTACAGTCATCATTACCTAAAACTAATATTCCATTTTCATCAATAACTTGAAAGTAAATAGTCTTCAACTCAGCATCAGAAATTGAGTTAGCAGCAACAGAAAAGCATGTCCTAATCTTCTGCACCTTTTTAGCATACTTAGTTGCTAATTCTCTTCCTGTACTTCTGTAGCGTATTGTTTCAATTTCTAAGTCAAACACCTCCAAAACAGAACCTCTGCTTACTTTTTCTGCCAATTTTTTATTCTGTTTATTTAGCTTATAGTTCTTCCAATTTATATTCTTATTCGCTTTCACAACACTGTCTTTTTCTAAAACAAGTACTTCATTCACAACTAATAACGAATCAATATTTGCTAAATATCTTTTTGAAATATCTTTCAATGTAGCAATCTTTTTTCTCGCTTCACTTAAATCGTTTTTAGTTCTTATCAGATTTCTTATTTCCGCAATTTGATGTTGAATAACAGAATCTTTTTCATGTAATTGCTCATTCAATTCGCCATACTCATCTAACAAATCATCATGCTCGTCAATCAAATCATCTAACTCATCACGCAACATATTTTTTTGTTCAATAAACTGAACCTTCAATTGCATTTGTTCCTCCATTTTATTTTGCTGAAAAAATAGAGATGCAATAAGTAATACCACAACACCAATAAATAAAATAATTACTTTTCTATTTCCAGTATCTACCCATAATGCTTTAAGCTTATTTATCATCTTCATTTTTCGTTTCTTCTACCTTATTTTCAGGTTTTGCCTTTTCATCAATATAATTTAAGCGTAATTCTGAAAGCATTCCATCCAACAATTTTTCAATATCTTCAGTAACATTTCCTCTCGTTTTTACTTTTAGCATCTCCATCAAATCGATAGTTTGGCTAACATATTCCAAGTTACGGCTTACCTGCCCAGTGGGGTCAGCAATTTTACCCAACCCTTGCATTGCAGAAGTGTGGAACATATAAATAAGTTGCATTAAAATTTGATCGTTCTTTTCCATAGTTGTTTATTTAAATACTTTTTTTAATAATTCTGAAGTTCTAGCGCTTGGGTTATTTCTTATTTCCTTTTCTTGATTAGCAATCAGTACAAAAAGTCCTTCAATTGTTTTATTGGTTACATAGTCCTCCAAGTCAGGATTTACAGCTTTTGCAAAAGGAATTGTATTGTAAGTTTTTACTAAAGGATTCCAGTATTTAGTAACCTCAACTTGCTTAATAGCTCTCAATACTATTGGTTTTATTTTGTAGTATAACTGTGTAGTTGTTTGTTTTCTTAGATAAGAAGTGGCAGCAGTATTATCTCCTTTCAGAATCGCAAAAGCATCCTTTATTGTCATACTTGTTACGGCATCAACAAAAATAACAAATACCTCTTTAGTTGCCAATTCAGCTGCTGAATTTATACTTTTTTCAAAATCTGTAATTTGAGATTGCATTCCTGATTTTTGCAAGGTAATTTTCATTTTTTCAGCCTCATCAGGAAAAGGAATACGAATTGCCTTATTGCTATAAAACCCATTTTTAGCTGAGGAGATCTGAACTGCTTTATCAGCCCCAATTACTAAAGCCTCTTTTAAACCCTTTGCAACTTCACTCTTACTAAGTGCTGAAGCATTAAGCACTTGTTTTGCTTGAACACTTGCCGATTTCAACAAGTCAATTTGTGCAGTTGACCCTAGAGAAAAACAGAACATTAGTATTGCAAAAAAGATTTTCATAAACTATTAATTTAAGTGCTAAAATAAGGATTACAGCTAAATTGAACGCACAAAGAACAATTTTCATTTACATTTGTCTTTATTTTTTTTATTATGATACTTATTGCAGATAGCGGATCAACAAAATGCACTTGGGCGCAATGCCTAACAAATGGAGAAATTAAGCAATACCACCATACAGTTGGGTTTAATCCAAAATACACCAATTATGATGACTTAGTAAATGAGCTAAAAAATAGTTCATTATCTGAAATTAAACATCTGGTAAGTGAAGTCTATTTTTATGGAGCAGGATGCTCATCTAAAAGCAAGAACCAAGTGCTAGAAGATCCTTTGCAATCTTTTTTTAAGAATGCCAATATAAATATTAGACATGATTTAGAAGCTGCTTTAAAAGCGACTTATCAAGGAACTCAAATTATATCTTGTATTTTAGGAACAGGATCCAACTCTTGTATATTTGATGGAAAAAAAATTATTGAAAATGCTCCTAGCTTAGGCTTTATTCTAGGAGATGAAGGAAGTGGAAACTACTTTGGGAAGCAATTAATCAATGCTTATGTTAATAAGCAGCTCCCTTCTCATATCAATAAAAAATTTGAAAACACAACTAATGAAAGAGCAGATGATATTATTGAAAATATTTATAATCTGCAAAGGCCAAATCTATACCTTGCATCATTCTTTAGGTTTATGTATGAAAATAAAGAAGAGCCTTTTTTTAATAACATCTTTAATAAAGGCATACAACACTTTTTTGATTTACATATTAAATGTTTTGATAATTATCAGAAATACCCTCTTACTTTTATAGGTTCTGTTGCTTTCTATCTATCTGACTATATTAATGAGATTGCAACAAAAGAAGGTGTGCAAGTACAATGCATTATACAATCTCCTATTAATAATTTAGTAAAGGAGCATTTTAAAGTATAAAAAAACCCCACCGTACAGGTGAGGTTTCTTGTGGGCCCAGTTGGGCTTGAACCAACGACCCCTTGATTATGAGTCAAGTGCTCTAACCAGCTGAGCTATGGGCCCTCCTTAAAAAGGAAGTGCAAAACTATCAAAATTGTTCAATAATTTGCAAGTTTGCAGAATGAAAAATAGCAAAGCAATTATTTTTGATTTAGGAGCTGTAATCCTTAACATTAACTACCAAAATACTATAGATGCATTTATAAAATTAGAAGTAAAAAATGCTTCTACTTTTTATTCCAAAAAAGTACAAACTGATTTATTTAATCAAATTGAAACTGGAAAAATTACTGCTGAAAAATTTCTTACAGAACTACAAAGAGAAACAAAGAATGCTACCATAAAGCAAGTAACAGATGCTTGGAATGCCATGTTATTGGACTTACCTGAAGACCGATTAGAACTTATAAAAGCATTAAAAAAAGAATACAGAATTTATCTATTAAGCAATACAAATGAAATCCATATTGATGCTATTAAAGAGCAACTTGGGGATAAAAAATGGAATGGGTTTAGTAATTTATTTGATAAAATGTACTTATCTCATGAAGTAGGAATGAGGAAACCAAATACTGAAGTATTTGAACACATATTAGTTGAACAAAAACTAAAAGCTGAAGAAGTGTTTTTTATTGATGATTCCCCTCAACATATTGAAGGTGCAAAAAAACTAGGGATAAAAACACATCATCTATTAGATAATAAAGATATTATTTCTTTATTTCCTGACATAATTCTATAAGCACACCATTAGTATCCTTTGGGTGTAAAAAGCAGATAAGCTTATTATCTGCCCCTTTTTTAGGTTTATCATTTAGGATTCTAATACCCTCATTTTGCAAGCGTTTCATTTCTTTTTCAATATCCTCAACATCAAAAGCAATATGATGCATACCTTCTCTATTTTTACTAAGGTATTTTGCAATAGGACTATCATCATTAGTAGCTGAAACCAGTTCAATTTTATTTTCTCCTACCTGAAAAAAAGAAGTAATTACCCCTTCAGAACCAACTGCCTCTGACTTATAACTATCCTTACCGAAAATTTTTGCAAATATTTTATTTGATGCTTCAATATCCTTGACAGCAATACCTATATGTTCTATCTTTTTCATCCTAGTAACTCCAGAAACCTATATGCCTTTGTGTAGCTAAAGTTTCAAATCGGAATGCTATACCAATTTCATGCGTACCATAAGTATATTGCATAATATCACCAGCAAAAGTATGATCATATGAATAAGAAAAATGCATATTATTTTTACCGAAACCAAATCCGAAAGCTAGCGTTCCATCTGTACGATAGGTTAAACCTCCCCAAGTATCTTTTAAGTAAATAATACGAGTAGTAAGGTCAGTTACATTATTATGTAAAGCCATTTTTCTTAACAAGAAAGAAGGCTCTAATTCCCAATCATTATTCATAATATTAAAACGATATGCGCCCATCCCATAATAGTTTTTAAAGACTTTATTAGAAACAAGACTACTTCCAATAGCAGTATTAAAGGAAGATTCAAAAATATTAGAAGCAGAAAAACCTAAATAGAAATTTTTACCATAAAGATAAGTCCCTGCAGAAGCATCTCCTAAGGTATTGTCGTAGGAACTAGCAGAATAAGCAGGATCAACTCCTGGCGGTAAGTCTTCAGGTTTAAAATCTAAATTATAATACATAAACTTTGCGCCCAAACCAAAGGATAGGTTTACTTTATCATAATTCAATGGAATATGATAAGCATAATTTAAATGTAAATTTGCTTGCAAAGCCGGTGTTGCCTTATCAAACATTAAATACCCACCCATTGCCGAACGATTATTTAATGCCCCATGATAAGAGATGTTTGTACTCAATGGCGCTCCTTCAAAACCTAACCATTGCTGCCTTGTTAACATTGTAAGCGAATTATAGGTTTTACTTCCTGAAATAGCAGGATTAATTGCCATATCATTATTATAGTATTGCGTAAAAGTTGGCTCTTGTTGTGCAAAAAGACTTAAGTTTATTAGCACAGTTAGTATTAAAATTATTCCTCTCATTATCTTACAATTGTTAAAGCCCCCTTAAATACTGTATCTCCATTTTCTAAATCAATTATATAATAGTAAGTATCTGAAGGTAATGTCCTTCCTTCTTGATCCTTACCTGAAAAAGCATGTTCTTCTGCATTAATATAATTTTTTCTTCTATATACTTGTCTTCCTGTCCTATCATATACACTTACTAATGCTTTAGGATATAAATGAATATTCTCAATTTCCCAGAACTCATGGATATCATCATCATTAGGAGAAAAAACTTTATATACAGTAATACAGATTGCTGGGTTTGATTTCACTTCTATAGTATCACGAGTAACACAGCCCATTTCATCAATAACTTTTACCTGATATTCTCCTGGAAACAATCCTTCTAAAACTGAAAATGAATCGTGATGAATCGTAAAAGCACTGTCAGTTGACCACTGGAAACGAAAAGGAGGTGTTCCATCTTTTACAAAAACTCTTGCTGAACCAGTATAATCATCTTTACAGATAACACTTACTGATGACATAAATGTATTCATTTCTTTAACCTCATTAACAAGCAAATCAATCGTCATTGTGCAACTATTTTTATCTGTAACATACAATTCATACGGAAGAATATTTGGTGCTAAACTATCAGTATGTCTTGCAGTATCCCCAGTACTCCATAAAGTAGTGTAAGGAGGAGTTCCACCCCAAATTGTAGTTATAACATCTGCTGAATCATTTTCATTACACATAGTTGAAAGTTCAAAACTTGCATCAATAGGTAGCGTTTGTTCAATTGAGATCGTATCAATTGTGTAACAAAGCACTGTTGTACTTGTATCTCCAGGAATAAGATTATTCATAATATGTAAAACATATTCACCTGCAAATAAACCACTAATATTAGCTGATGTAGATGTAAATCCTCCCACTCCAGTCCACCAAAAAGTTGCATTAGGACTCAATAAAATTATATCAACAGCCCCTGTATTATCACTATAACAATTAACATGTTCATAGTTGTTTATAGTATAATCACACTGTGATTGTGCATTAATGCTTAACAGTAGAAAAGCAATAAGCAGTACATTATTTAATTTTGGCATACTTAAATTTAAGATGGACAAATATAAAAAAAAATGCTTGTTATTTCTAACAAGCATTTTTCGGAGGTATCGAGCAGATTCGAACTGCTGTAGATGGTGTTGCAGACCACTGCCTAGCCACTCGGCCACGATACCCTTTCGAGTGGTGCAAATTTAATTATTTAAACTAAAAGCACCCCCTATAAACTAATTTATTTTCCATTAAAATCAGACATAGTACGACCTATTCCCATAGTAGTAAATGCCTGAATCATTTTTACAGCTAAATCCGTGCGAACTTCCATAGTTTCATAATCCTCATTAGTAAAATTACCTAGAACATATTCGGCTTGTTTGCCTCTTGGAAAATCGTTACCGACACCAAAACGCAACCTAGGATATGCAGCAGTTGATAATTGAGCTTGAATATCCTTTAGCCCATTATGCCCACCATCAGAACCTTTTTTACGCATACGAACAATACCAAAAGGCAAAGAAATATCGTCAGTAATAACTAATATATTTTCTACATCCACCTTGGTTTGTTGCATCCAGTATTTTACAGCTTTACCAGAAAGATTCATAAAAGTATTAGGTTTCACCAAAACTAATTTTCTTCCTTTGAATTTAACTTCAGCAACATCAGCTAACCTTTCAGTAGAAAAAGAAATGTTGGATAAGCCCGCAAGCTTATCCAACACTTTAAATCCTATATTGTGCCTGGTATTTTCATACTCAGCACCAGGGTTACCTAATCCAATGATTAAGTACTTCATGAATTACTCAGCAGCTGGAGTTTCAGCACCTTCAGCAGGAGTTTCTCCCTCAGCACCTTCTTCACCTTCTACTTCTTCCTCCTCTTCTTTAACAGCAGTTCTTGCAGTTTTAACACCAACAACTACTGAATTTCCTGGAGCCAAGAATTCACACCCTTCCATTTCAATATCTTTAATATAGATAAACATACCGATTTTTAAATGATCAATGTTTAAAGTAATTGCATCAGGTAATTTTGCTGCTAAACCTTTAGTAATAATTTTTGGTCTTCTGAACATTAAGTTACCACCATTTTTAACTCCAGGAGCAGCTCCTTCAAGAATAACTGGAAGTGTAATAGTGATTGGTTTACCTTCAATAATTTCTAAGAAATCAATGTGTAAAATTTTGTCCGTTACTGGGTGAAACTGAATATCTTGCATAATAGCTCTGGTAACAGTACCATCAATATTAAGTTCCGCAATAAAAGTATCTGGAGTATACACAAGCTTTCTAAAGTCATTTTCATGAGCATAGAAAGTCACTTGCTTTTCTCCCCCGTAAAGTACACATGGTACATTACCCTGATTTCTTAACGCACGAGTGTTAGATTTCCCAACATTCTGTCTTTCTTTTACGCTAATTGCTAGTGTTTTCATCTTTATTTAAATTTGATTATTAATTTTTATTTATTGGTTGCTTTTCCATTTATCAGAAATGGACTCATTATTCACAACTGAGTTTATTGTTTGAGCAAAGAAATCAGCAACTGAAATTTCTCTTACTTTACTACTTTTATGTGTTTTAGGAATCGTATTTGTAATTACTAATTCCGCAATATTTGAAGCATCCAACCTTTCGTAAGCCGTACCTGATAACATACCATGCGTACAATAAGCACGAACACTTGTTGCTCCATTAGCAATCATTAAATCAGCAGCTTTAGTAAGTGTACCTGCAGTATCCACCATATCATCAATAATAACAACATCCTTACCTGCAACATCCCCTA
>JABJNS010000092.1 GCA_018664745.1 Flavobacteriales bacterium
CACTTCTGCTCTTATTGATTCTATCTCTGCAGATTACAGCATAAACCAAGATAGAGTGTACAGTACAGGAATGTCAAATGGTGGGTTTATGAGCTATCAGTTAGCTTGTGAATTAAGTGATAGAATTGCTGCCATTGCTTCTGTAACAGGAAGTATGAATATGGGATGGTTCAATTCATGTAATCCAAACCACCCAATGCCCATTATGGAAATACACGGAACAGCAGACGGAAATGTGCCTTACGCTACTATACCAAGTATTATGGATTTCTGGGCTAACTTTAACAATTGTAACAGCTCTTCAATAATAACTAATGTGCCAAATACAAGTACTACAGACGGATGCACTGCTGAACATCAAATCTGGGAAAACGGAGACAATGGAGCTACAGTAGAGCATTATAAAATAATTGATGGAGAACACACTTGGCCAGGTGCACTTGCAATTGCTGGAGTTACTAATCAAGATATTAATGCCTCAGAAAAAATTTGGGAATTTTTTAATAAATACGATATTAACGGATTAATTAACTCAACCAACACAAGTAATATAAGCACTGAAAAATCACCAGAATTAATTAAAATTATTGATGTTTTAGGAAGAGAAGCAACACCAAAACAAAAAGGCATTTTGTTTTATATTTATGAAAATGGAACAGTAGAACAAAAGTTAAGTATTAAGTAAATGATTACTACTATTGTAATATATGATGGCGATTGTCAATTTTGTAAGAAATGGACAAAGTTTGCACAAAGTAAATTGCAAGATAAAACAATATCATTTTTTCCTTTCAACTCTGTTGTAGGAATAAAAATTGAAGAAGAATTTCTAATCGAAAATCAGGAATCTGTAGTTTATATTCAAAATAATGTTGCCTTGTTTAAATCCAAAGCAGTATTAAAAATTTGTAGTCAATTACAATTCCCTTATAATTGCTTAGTATTTGCCAAAATTTTACCTACTTTTCTGCTTGACTTTGCTTATGATTTTATAGCAAAAAGAAGACTTAAATTAACAAATAACAAACAATGTTGCAATGGGAAGTAATGTATTTGGAGAACCTTTAATCAGTTGTAGTCAAACCCCTTTAACAGGATACTTTCGTGATGGTTGCTGCAATACTGACGAAACCGATTCAGGATTACATACAGTTTGCATTGTAGCTACTGAAGATTTTTTACAATTTTCTTATAGTGTAGGAAATGATTTGTCCACTCCCCTTCCTCAATATGGTTTTCCTGGAATAAAACCAGGAGATAAATGGTGTTTATGCGCTTTGCGTTGGAAAGAAGCCCTACAACACAATTGTGCACCAAAAGTTGTACTAGAAGCAACTCATGAAAAAACACTTGAGGTAATTCAATTAACTGATTTGATAAGATATGCTTACAGCTAAAGCTATGTTTGATATTGTAATTCTTACCGATCACCGCTATGTAAATCCTAAAAAAGCAGATTGGTATACTCAGCAAGTTTTAGATGAAGACAGTCTATTACAAACTGCACTAGAAAATAAAGGACTAAAAGTTTGTAAGAAGGATTGGGCAGATAAAGGTTTTGACTGGACAACTACTAAGTACGCTATCTTCCGAACTACATGGGATTATTTTGAGCGCTTTGATGAATTCTTCATTTGGCTAGAAAATACCAAAAAGAAAACAACATTTATTAATTCTTCTGAAATAATCAATTGGAATATTGATAAGCATTACTTGCAAGATTTAGCAAAAAACAAGATTAATATTGCTCCTACTTTATTTATTGAAAAAGGAGATAAAATAACTTTATTAGCACTTTTTACAAAAGCAAAATGGAATGAAGCTGTACTGAAACCAGCTATTTCTGGAGCAGCACGACACACTTACCGAATTACCCCTAGCAACTGTTCAGAAGTTGAAGCCGTATTTCAAGAGTTAATAGAAAGTGAGAGTATGCTTTTTCAAGAGTTCCTTAACAACATAACTAAAAAAGGAGAAATATCACTAATACTAATTGGCGGTAAATATACTCATGCTGTTAAAAAAATTGCTAAAAAAGGTGATTTTAGAGTGCAAGACGACCATGGTGGAAGGGTGGAAAAATACACCCCAACTAAAGAAGAAATTGTATTTGCTGAAAACTGCTTAACAGCAAGTCCTTATAAACCAATGTATGCCCGTGTAGATATTGTTTATGATAATAATGATAAACCTTCTTTAAGTGAATTAGAATTGATTGAGCCAGAGTTATGGTTTAGATTTTTTCCAGAGGCTGCTGAAAAACTAGCGGAGGAGATAAATAAATTGTCATTCTGAATAAAATGAAGAAACGCTCTTTGTTCGGCAAGTTCAACATGACAAATATTAAATAAAAAAATCCTTTAAGGAAATATCAAAATAATTACAAATAGCATTAAGTGTACTAACACTAACATTTGTTTTCCCCACTTCAATTCTAGCAATATGAATATTTGTATCGTTATAGAATGCTTCTTGGGTAATGCCCTTTTCCTTGCGTAATCCTTTAATACGATTAGCAATTTGCTTTAATAATTCTTTATCTGATAATTGTGCCATTTCGTTTGGCAAATTCCAAAATACTAAAAAACCTCACAATGACGAATTTGTCAGTTTTGTAAATTTATTATACATTTGTGGAAAATACTTAATTATGAAAAAGCAAATAATCTTAATTCTTACAGTTTCTACCCTCATTATATCTTGCTCAAAAGAAAAGGCTGAACAAAGGGAATGTGAATTACAAAACATCAGCTACATAGATATAGTCAATAATGATAATGAGGGCTATTACATGTCTATTGACGGAGTATTTAAACAAATAATAAATGGCGATTCTTACTTAAATGATTATGAGGTTAGTGCTGGAACTCACACATTAAAATTTGAAGAAATTAATTATATCCTTTGGCCAAATATTGATGAAGGAACATATTATTTTGGAGAATGTGACCACAAAGCTATTAGCTTTGGTGATAATGACCCAGGTAAATAACTAGCCCAACACCTTCCAAATAGTACCCAATACTCCTGCTACAGCAATAAGGGATTTAAAAAAAGAGGACCAAAATTTTAGTCCTCTTATCTTTTGATAAACTGCAATTACATAAGCTACAACAACTGTAATTATCAGCAATATGTAGAATGTCATCTATTTTGCTGAAAGCAAAAATACATCAAATTCAATTTCATCTTTTATAAGGTAATCTCCTAGGTCTTCAAAAAAGTTTCCTGAGTTATAAGTTACATTCCATTTAGTACGGTCAATCTTAATGTTTGCAGTTGCTAAAAAATTAATTCCATTTACATTAATATTTGCGTCAAAAGCAATAGGATGAGTAATCCCTTTAATCGTTAAATTAGCAACAATAGAGTAGTTATTCTCTGTTCCTTTAACTGCCTTTACAATTGTTATTGTAGGTGTAGGGAATTGTTCAACATCAAAAA
>JABJNS010000093.1 GCA_018664745.1 Flavobacteriales bacterium
CCCTTCCATTACAGAAACACACGAATTTGTTGTTCCTAAATCGATTCCAATAATTTTACTCATTTTACTATGTTTTAAATTTTATAATTTGTTTTCTGCTGAGTCATTATTGCAATTACAATGCCACAGTAAATTACACGACAAAACTGTCATAATAATAAAAAACTAGTGGATATTAAAAGTGCTTTACTGACAGAGCGTCAGATTATTGAAAATTTCTATCAAAGCCATCAATAGACGTTAAATATTGAATTGTTCTATTTGCAAGTTGAAAATTTTCTCTATTCTTAGTAAATCTTGATGAAAACAAACCTATACCATTATTAATATTGGTAAATTGAGGACGTTCCTGTACTATACCAGTAATTTCCTCATTAATTATTCTATACGTTTTTAAATCCTCTGAACCAACAGTCATTACTAAATCAATGCTTTCAAATGTTCTTTTCAATACACCATTTGCATCCTTATCTAGCTCCTCTTTTAAAAAATTAAAAACCTTCTCTCCCTCAAATACAAACTGGCTTGTACCCTCCAAAACTGGAGTAGTATAAACAAGACTTTTATGAATAGGATTAGGATAATCTAGAAAAATAGTGTCTTCTTGATAATTAAAAACTAAATCTATTTGATACTGTACTCCATTACCAGTAGAATTTCCCCAAGATACCAGAGTAGGACTAAATTCAGTTGCACTTGGGTTTCCAGGAATCCAAGTTTCTATAAATCCGAAAGGGAAACTTGCGCCCATGTCAAAATTAAATCCAGAAATAATATTAGTGGTTGAACTAACTTCATTACCAGTAATATTATTTCTAATTAGTAATTCATACTCAGAATTTGAATTCAAAAAATTATCATTATAAAAAGTATATATCATAATAGAATCATTAAAATCACCTCCTTCACGGCTTATTAAAGCTTCATTTAAAATAATAGTATCTGTGTTTCCATTATTTTTAGCTCTTACAATTTTAACATCTAATTCTCCTGAATCAAAATTAATAGAATCAGCATACTGAGCCATTTGCATTGCATCCATTTTCCCTAGAAAAGCCTTGCTAATTTTAATTTTCTGTAAATATTTTCCAGCATCTAACAACCCATAAACAACAGTAGTTTCTTCCCATTCTGCATTCACATCAAAATCAGCTTCACAAGCTGTAAATACAATAGCAAAAATGGATAAGAATAAATATATTTTTTTCATGTTTGCAAAGTTATCCTTTTATATGAGATGATAAACGCATAATTTGTAAATTTGCCACAATTAGAAAAAAACGAACAATGAAACATTTTATTTTAACTACGCTTTTATTCATCACTATTTTAAGTAGTAGCCTTAATGCTCAACAAATTTCATCAACTGCTTACAATAAAGCTGTAATACATGAGGATTTTAATCAAGAAGGAGATTTTTTCCCTATTATCACTACTACTGATAATTACTTTATTTTAGATAAAGGTGATTATTTATTGAGCAGAAATAATGAAGATAGTGAATATGCAATAATTGCAAACAACTCCTCCACTTCTGATTTTACCTTAAAAACAGCTGTACGAATTGGCCCTAGTAATAACAAAAAATCAAGTATTGGTATTATCCTAAAAGCACAACAAGATGGTAAAGGCGCTATTATTTTTGAAATAAACAAAAAAGGAGAATACAGAATAAAACAACTTTTAGGAAATACTTACAAAACACTTACTGGTCTTAGCAAACATGAAGGCTGGGTTAAAAACAAAATAATAAATGGTGTTGATGAGCATAATTTTATAGAATTAAGAACTGAAAATAACATTTATGATGTTTATATAAACAGTGATTACCTTACTACTTTCTTTGTTCCTGATTATACAAGTGGAGCTTGTGGTTTAATTATCAGCCCAGAAACAAAAGCAAGAATTTCGTATTACTACTTAAATACTAAAGGAGAAAACAATGCTGTAGCCTCATATGTTAATGAGAATACACCTAGCATAAATGCAAGCATTGAAGAACTCAATAAAAAAATTGCAACTCTTGAACAGAACAATGCTACACTCAATAGTTTAAATAATGAGGCAAGAGCTAATCAAGAAGAACAAATATCTAGCTTAAACAAGAAAAGTACTGATGCAGAAGCAATTACTATTGAGCATGAAAAAGAAATTGCTAGCTTAAACAGAATAATTATTGATTTAAAAAACAAAGCCAACAAGGCTGAGGATTTAGCAAATACAATTGCTGAAAATGAAAGTTTAATTACTAAGTTAACAAATGAAAAAAGCGCACTAACTACTGATATTAATTCCCTTAATTCAAAAAGTAATGATTTGAATACCAAGAATGCTGAGCTTGCTGCAGTTACTATTGAACAGGAAAAAGAAATAAACAATTTACAAAATAGTGCAGCTAGTACTCAATCATCAGTAGCTACACTAGAAACTACAAATAAAGAACTAACTAGCAAGGTAACTAGCTTAACAAGTAAAAACTCTGAGCTTGCTTCAGTTACTATTGAACAGGAAAAAGAAATAAACAATTTACAAAATAGTGCAGCTAGTACTCAATCATCAGTAGCTACACTAGAAACTACAAATAAAGAACTAACTAGCAAGGTAACTAGCTTAACAAGTAAAA
>JABJNS010000094.1 GCA_018664745.1 Flavobacteriales bacterium
AATCACGATAATTGTCAAAGCCAGCATTTTTTGCAATTTCTTGCCTTAAAGCAATTAGTTCATCAAATAAATCATCTAAAGCTTTTTCATCCTGCAATCTTCTAGTACTAATTTTATTATAAACTTCTTCTCTTTTAACTCTATCCGTACTTTTTAATAATTGTGCTGCTTTTTGCATTGTCATTTTCTCGCCATCAACTTCTATTGACATCTTAGCAGAAATAGCACCATATTCTTGTTGTTTCTCTTCCATTACTGTAAACAAAGGAATGTTTTCTTCACGAAAAATTTCAATTTGTTTTTTAACACTTCTTAAATAGATGCGGTATTTTTCTTGATCTAATTCTTTTAAGAAAGGACTTTCAAGCAATTTTACATTTAACTTGTGTGAATAAGGAGCTGTATTTGGTGAAATTTCCTTTATCCAAAATGAAAAACGCTCTCCTAATTCTTTATCAGTAGTATCAATATTCATTTTAATGTAACGCCAAGCCATATCCTCTTCCAAAACTGCTGAAAGCTCAGATTGGTCTAACATCCATTTTTCTAATTCTGAAGCAGAGGATATTTCTCTTTCAACTAAATTATCAAATAGTGATTTTATTTTATCCCAAGAATCAATAACTAATTCTTCAGTAACAAATCTTCTTGCTGGGCGTGTAGGTATTGCAATTGTATTTTGCATAATTATTTTTTTTCAGGAGTATCTATTTTCTTCTGTTTTGCTTTCTTTTCCTCTTTAGGTAATTCAATTAGTCCTTTTTTTTGCATTGCATTGTACCATTGTATCACTTTTTTGATGTCAGAAATGTATACTCTTTCCTCATCATAGTCAGAAAGAATTTCTCTAAAATATAAAGTTAGATCATTAGTTGAAGATTTATGACTCAAAGCTTGTTCACATTTTTCTTTTTTTGCTATTTCATCAAAAATTTCAGATAAAGGTTTAGTATCATCATAAGTATATATACCTATTTCTTCTAGCATATTTGCTTGGTTGTGAGAATATAATGGTGTTTTCTTTCCATCAGTGAATGATTCAACAATTACTGTATTATTTCCTTGTGAAACTACTTTGTAAAGTCCTGGTTTCCCAGCAACATTGATAATGCCTTCTAAGTTCATTTGTTTAATTTTAGGATTGCAAATGTATAATTTTTAAGGGGATAAGCTAAATTAGTTTTCTGAAATAAATTGTGTATTATTGGCATTTATATATTTGATGAGTATTTTTAAAATTAGGAATAGGAAGGAGGTTTTTGCATGGTCAATTTATGATTTTGCAAATCAGCCTTTTACTACTATTATAGTTACTTTTATTTATAGTGCGTTTTTTGTTAAAGTAATTGCTCCTAATGAACAAGAAGGTACTTTTTTATGGAGTAATGCAATTGCAATTACAGCTATAGTTGTTTCGCTTCTTTCCCCTATACTTGGTGCTTTAGCGGATAAAGGAGGTTATCGTAAATTTTTCTTAATTACTTCTACCTGGATTTGTGCGATATTTTCAATCTTATTATATTTCCCTAATGTTGGAGATATTTATTTTGCTTTATCATGTTTTGTAATTGCAAATATTGCCTTTGAAATGGGTAGTGTTTTTTGTAATTCTTATTTACCTGATTTGTCAAGTACTGATAATATTGGTAGAATTTCAGGGTATGCTTGGGGGCTTGGTTTTGTTGGTGGATTATTGGCTTTATTTCTTTCTCTATTTCTGTTTGATATTAATAACCCTGATGAAATAAGAAAGATAAATATTTTAGTTGGTATTTGGTTTTTACTCTTTAGTATTCCAACCTTTCTGTTTGTAAAAGATAGAAAAAAAGAGAAACTGAATAAAGAACATATTCATTCTTCTTTTCAGTCTGTTAAGGAAACCTTCAGAAGTATTACAAACTACAGAGAAATATCTAGGTTTTTGATTGCTCGTTTATTTTTTAATGACGGGTTGATTACCATTTTTGCATTAGGAGGAGTGTATGCAGTAGGTACATTGAATTTTACTTTTGAAGAGGTAATGATGCTTGGAATAGTCTTGAATTTATGTGCTGGAGGAGGGTCATTTCTATTTGGTTATATTGAAGATAAAATTGGAGCAAACAAGGTGATTAACATTTCATTAGTGGTATTGATAGTTGCTACTTTAATTGCTTATTATTCTCCAGAAACAGCTCATCCTAAGCAATGGTTTTGGGTTGCGGGTGTGCTTTTAGGTTTAATGGTAGGGCCTAATCAATCTTGTAGTCGTTCCTTAATGGCGCGCCTTACACCTAAAGAAAAACAAAATGAATTTTTTGGTTTTTTTGCACTTACTGGGAAAGCAACTTCTTTTTTAGGCCCATTACTTTTTGGAATTGTCACCAAATTTCATAGCCAACAAATGGCGCTTTGGGTAGTTGTTGCTCTTTTATTTATTGGTTTTATTTTATTTAATAAGATTAATTTTAAAGAATAGTTTTTTGATATATATCATATTTGTTGTGAAATTCTTTATTAATTTTGAACTTTAATTAAACTAATTTATATGCGTCTATTATCTTTTTTTTTAGGTTTATTATTTTTTTCATGTACTTATCATGAGATTATTCCAGACTGTAACCCTAATGAACAAGTGTTTTCTAATTTAGTGCAGCCAATAATTGAAAATAATTGTATTAGTTGTCATAATGAATCTTCAGGTAGGCCTGCAATACTTGAATCATATGAGGGTGTTTTAAATGCTTTAGACAGTTATTCGTTAAAAGAAAGAGTTGTGAGTCATACAATGCCACCTTATGGATCTCCTGTTATGAGTCAGGAAGATATTAATATTATAAAAAACTGGGCTAATTGTGAATAAGATAATTGTTTTTATATTATTGTTTTCAGCTACTAGTATTCAAGCACAACAGTATTTAACTAAATCAGCTAGTATTTCTTTCTTTTCTGAAGCTCCTTTAGAAGATATATCGGCAAAGAATAGTAAAGTAAGTGCTGTGTATGATGGCGAAACTAAGCAATTGGTTTTTCAACTTAATATTTCAGATTTTATCTTTCCAAAACCTTTAATGCAAGAGCATTTTAATGAGAATTATTTGGAATCAGATAAGTTTCCAAAATCTTCTTTTTCAGGATTTATAGGGCAATTGAATGATGGTGCGATAGCAACAGGAACTTTAAAAATTCATGGGGTAGCTAATGAAGTTGAAGTGAATGGAAGTTTAGAGAAAACAAGTGATAGCTTAATAATTAATGCTACTTTTGTTATTCAGCTGAAGGATTATAAAATTAAGATACCTAGAGTAGTTATGTATAATATTGCTGAAGAAATTGAAGTAACTGTAAAGGCAGAACTAAAGAAAATTTAGATGAAAAGAATACTATTAATTTTACTTCTTTGTAATACAATTGCTTTTGCTCAAAATGATTTGTTTCAATTATTGAGTGATGACCCAAATTATAAGATAAGCTCTACTTTTAAAGGGGTTAAAATTGTAAATGGGCAATCAGTTGAGCAGGTTAGTAAAGGAGATTTACTTTTTTTGATTCAGCATAGGTTTGGGACTTTAAATTCAGGAGGGTATAATTTATATGGTTTAGATAATTCCCAAGTGCGTTTTGGTTTGGACTATGGGGTGAACGATTGGTCTTCAGTAGGATTGGGTAGAAGTTCATTTTTAAAAACTATTGATGCAAATTCTAAAGTAAAATTAGTTAACCAAAGTAAGGGAAAGAATGCTTTCCCTTTAAGTTTAGTTTGGTATTCTTCAGCTTTCTTTAAACAATCAGTATGGGAAGATATGCAAAAAGAGAATTATGTTATATCAGACCAAATCAGCTATGCTCATCAATTGTTGATTGCACGAAAAATGAATAGTAATTTATCTATTCAACTAAGTCCAACAATAGTTCATAAAAATGTTGTAATTGAAGGTGGTTCACATGATTTACTTTCTGTTGGAATAGGTGGAAGACATAAATTAACCTCAAGAATTTCAGTAAATGCAGAGTATTTTTTGCAATTTAATGAAGGTGAAAGTATTAATCCATTATCTCTAGGGTTAGATATTGAAACAGGAGGCCATATTTTTCAATTGCATTTAAGTAATTCAGCTGCTATGTTTGAGCGTGCTTTTATTCATGAAACAAATGGAAATTGGTTAAAGGGAGATATTTATTTTGGCTTTAATATTTCTAGAGTTTTTACATTAGTAAAATAGAATAGCAACATGCAAAATAAACATTTTGATATAGCAGTAGTTGGAGGAGGGATTGTAGGGTTAGCAACAGCTTATCAGATTCAAAAAGCATTTCCTTTACTTAATCTTGTTGTCTTTGAAAAAGAAAAAGAATTGGCTTTTCATCAAACAGGTAGAAATTCAGGAGTAATTCATTCAGGGTTGTACTATAAAAATGGTTCCTTAAAAGCTAAAAATTGTGTAGAAGGTAGGAAAGAGCTTATTGAGTTTGCAGAAGAAAATAATGTAGAGTATGATGTTTGTGGAAAAATTGTTGTAGCCGTAAATCCTGCTGAAGTTGAGCGATTAGAAGGCTTAAAAATAAATGGTGAAAAGAATGGATTAGAGGATTTGGTTTTATTAAATCCTGAGGAATTTATTAAGATTGAGCCTAATGTTAAGGGGTTAAAAGCACTTTGGGTTCCTGAAGCAGGAATTATTGATTATAAGGGAATAACGAATAAACTAGCTGAAAAAATATTAGCGGTAAACCCGAATAGTAAAGTGTTAACAGGTTGTGAAGTGCTAGATTATAATGATGAAACTATCAATACTTCAAAAGGAGAATTTAAGGTTAAGCACATTATTTTTTGTGGAGGATTGTTTGCTGATAGACTAGCTACAAAAGATAAGGTAAAACTTGATATGCAAATTGTTGGGTTCAGAGGAGACTATTATGAGCTTTCTGAACAAGCAAAAAATAAAGTAAATAATTTAATTTATCCTGTTCCTAATCCTGAATTTCCTTTTTTAGGAGTGCATTTTACACGAATGACTAATGGTGATATTGAGTGTGGACCAAATGCTGTTTTCACTTTTAAACGAGAAGGTTATAATAAAACAGATTTTAGTTTGAGAGATACACTCCAAGCACTTGGGTTTTCAGGCACTTGGCGATTGTTCATAAATCATTGGAAATTTGGACTCAATGAGTACAAAAGGGCGTTCTCAAAATCTTTATTTTTGAAGGAATTACAAAAGATGATGCCGACATTAAAAATTGAGGATATTGTAGAAGGAAGAAGTGGTGTAAGAGCCATGGCTTTAGGTAGTGATGGTGAGGTGATTGATGATTTTAAAATAATAAAAAATAAAAAGAATATACATGTGTTAAATGCACCTTCCCCTGCTGCAACTGCTTGTTTGGCTATTGGAAAGCAAATAATGGACGAGGCAAAATCACATTTTAATCTGTAATTGATATGATAAAGTTTTTAGGTTTATTATCAAAAAAGAAAAAGGTAAAGGCTGAAGTAGCTGCTGCTATTTATGTGAATTTACTCAATAATGTGATTGAGGTTGGCTTTGTAGAAATTAAGGATTTTATCAATAATAATAATAACTTGGAGGATAATCCAAACCTTACTGATCTTGATGTTGAATGGTTCAGGAATATCATTTTATTAGGAAATATGCAGAACTTAGATACTTATTTTGAAGAAAAAGATTCAGCTACCTTAAGAGGATTTATTTTAGATGAAATGCACAAAGAACTTCCTGAGAATGAACAGCATTTAGCAATTGAGCGTTTTTTGGATTATGAAAATTATTTTAATGAGTTATTAGTTGAAAATGAATATGCAATTAGTGCTATGGCATATGGGATTTTTGAAAAATATAATATCAATGAATTTCAAGGAGATTTGTTTAAAAGAAAAAACAAACCAAATCCTATATTTTATAATGAATTGAAAAATCTTTTAAAACACTTTATGTGGAATTGGGAAGATTATCTAGAGAAAAATAAATTAAGTTTCTAATATAAAAAAGCTGAGCATTTGCTCAGCTTTTTATTTTTAGATTTAGGTTCAAGTCCAGACTGAAATCTATATTCCTGTGTAATTGCTAGGAGTGATTGCTTTTAATTCTGTTTTAATAGTATCGTTTACATCTAAAGTATCAATAAAGGAAGCAATGCTTTCTGCATTGATAACAGAATTTGTTCTCGTTAATTCTTTCAATGCTTCATAAGGATTAGGGTATCCTTCTCTTCTTAAAATAGTTTGAATTGCTTCTGCTACAACTGCCCAGTTTTTTTCTAAGTCAGCAGCAATATTAGCTTCATTAATAAGTAGCTTATTAATTCCTTTGTTTAAAGATGCAAAAGCAATAAGTGTATGTGCAAATGGCACTCCAATATTTCTTAAAACTGTACTGTCAGTTAGATCTCTTTGCAAACGAGAAATAGGTAATTTGCTAGATAAAAAAGAGAAAATTGCATTTGCCATTCCTAAATTTCCTTCTGCATTTTCAAAATCAATAGGGTTTACTTTGTGTGGCATTGCTGAAGAACCAACTTCCCCTTTTTTAATTTTCTGCTTGAAATAATCCATGCTTACATACGTCCAAATATCTCTAGAAAAATCTACTAAAATTGTGTTGATTCTACTGATGTTGTCCATCAATGCAGCCAAATTATCATAATGCTCAATTTGTGTAGTTGTTTGTTGACGCTCCAATCCTAAAGCATCAGTTGTAAAGCTATTTGCAAAACTTACCCAATCAATTTCTGGAAATGCTACATGGTGTGCATTAAAGTTTCCTGTTGCGCCACCAAACTTTGCAGAAAAAGGAATTGTATCTAATAACTGTATTTGCTTTTCAATACGCTCAATAAACACTTGTATCTCTTTTCCCATTCTTGTTGGAGAAGCTGCTTGTCCGTGTGTACGGGCTAATAGTGGAATTGCTTCCCATTGGTCAGCTCTATCCTTTAATAATCTAATGATTTCAGTTAGTTGAGGCAAGTAAACTTGATTTACAGCTTCTTTTATTGAGTAAGGAACGGCAGTATTATTGATATCTTGTGAAGTTAATCCGAAATGGATAAACTCTTTAAATTCTTGTAATCCTAATTTATCAAATTCTTCTTTAATAAAGTATTCTACTGCCTTTACATCATGGTTGGTGATACTCTCAATATCTTTGATTCTTTGCGCATCACCCTCACTAAAGTTTGTGTATAAATCTCTTAAATTGCTAAATTTTTCAGCAGGAAAATGGTTAAGTTGTAGAATAGAGCTATTGCAAAGAGCAATGAAATATTCAATTTCAACTTGTACTCTAAATTTTATTAAAGCAGCTTCAGAAAAGTAGGATTGTAAGCTAGAAGTTTTGCTGATGTATCTTCCATCTATTGGGGTAACTGCATTTAAAGGAGTAAGTGCCATTTTTTGTTTTGTTAATTAAGGCTGCAAATTTAATCATTTTAATAAGATGTGCTTTCCTATTTCATTTGCTTTTTTACTACTTTTGGAAAATGGAAATATTGATTATCATTGGAATTGTAATTTTATTGCTTTTAGGAGTAATAGGGAGTGTTATTCCTGCTTTACCAGGTCCTCCACTTTCCTATATTGCTTTGTTACTTTCCCATTTTTTTATTAATTCTTTGGATGGTGATTTTCTTTTATGGATAGGAGTTGTGGTAGTTTTGGTTACTATTTTGGATTATTATTTACAGATTTATGGTGTGAAAAAAGCAGGAGGCGGGAAGTATGCTATTAGAGGTTCTATTGTGGGAATGTTGTTAGGGATTTTCCTGTTTCCTCCTTTTGGTATTTTAGTAGGTGCTTTTGTTGGAGCTTATATGGGAGCAAAAATGGAGGCAAGTAAGCATGAAGTGAAGATAGCATTTGGTGCACTTTGGGGTTTTATTGCTGGTACAATTCTGAAATTATGCACTAGTTTCTATATCATCTATATTTTACTATTCTGATGCTAAAAATCTCGGCTGTTTCTTATTTAAATACAGTTCCTTTTATCCATGGATTAAAGCAAAGTGAGTTGATACACAGTATTAGTTTACAGTTGGACTACCCTTCTATTTGTGCGGATAAACTCATTAACGGTATAGTGGATTTGGCTTTAGTTCCTGTGGCGGTTATTCCAAAATTACTGCAGGCTCATATTATTTCGGACTATTGCATAGGGGCGAATGGTGCTGTGGATACCGTTTGTTTGTATTCGGATGTTCCTATTACTGAAATTGAAAGCATAGCCTTGGATTATCAATCGCGTACTTCTGTGGCATTGCTTAAAATTTTACTGAAAGAATATTGGCAATTGAATCCTGAACTTAAAAAAGCGGATGTTGGTTTTGAAGAAAATATAAAAGGAAAACATGCTGCTTTGGTAATTGGCGATAGGGCTTTTGCTTTAAATGATAAGCATGCTTATATTTATGATTTGTCAGCAATTTGGAAAGAGATGACAGGTTTGCCCTTTGTATTTGCCGCTTGGGTAGCGAATAAAAAATTACCTCAGGATTTTATTATCGCCTTTAACAAAGCCCTTGAAAAAGGATTAAGTGATATTGATACTGCTTTGGTTTTAGAAGGGGCTAATTATCCGAATTGTACAAACCCTGAAGATTATTTGAATAATAAGATTTCGTATAATTTAGATGCTGAAAAGCAAAAAGGAATGGAACTTTTTTTGAAGAAGGTTAGTGCTTTGTAGAAGTAGGTTTATTTCTTTTCAACTCGCATAATTTTTTCCATTTTCGCCCTTTAGCCAATTCGTCAATTAACTTTTCCATTTGTCTGCATTGTTTGTATGTTTCAAATTCATCTTCTATTTCTTCAATTCTGTAACCACAAACGACTCCTTTAATTAAGTGAGCATTAGGATGAATTTTTGCTTTTTGGAAGAAGGTTTTAAAAGTAACTTTCTCCTCAATAAGTACTTGCAACTTATCTTCATTAAAACCAGTTAGCAATTCTATTACTTGGTGGAATTCTTCTTTTGTTCTTCCGTTTTTCTCTAATCTATTCCAGTAAAGAGGGTAGATATCTGCAAATATCATATTTGCAACTTGTTCATTTTTTTCGTCTGTAACTTTCATTTTAAATCAAATTTAATACCAACAGTAGTTGAAACCCTAACATTTTTTCCTCTTTGAATTCCTGGAATCCAAGCAGGCATAGAGTTGACTAATCTAATTGCTTCTTTATCTAAATCTTTATCTACACTTCTAATTACATTAGTTTCAACAGCCTTTCCTTTTTCATTGATTATAAACTGTACATATACGATTGCTCTTATCTTTTTTTTCTTTGCTCTAATTGGAAAAAAAAGGTGGTCATCTACATAGTTCTCAAAAGAATTTCTATTGAGTTCCATAATTTCTCTCTGAATATCCACATATTTTTCATGGTTATCTTGAATACTACCAGATTCAATTAATTGCATAATTTTTTTGTCAAGTACATTCCTTTTTTGTTTAGAATTTTTTTTATAATTAAAAAAAGGCATATTTTCTACTATCATATATGTTTCTTGCTTAAAATGAGAAGAATCGGGCAAGTAATTTACATCTTCAGTTGTATAATAAACAGTATCGTATCCATTTTCAGATTGATATATCCATTTGTCAGAAATTAAACCATTTTGATAAAATCCTTTTGCAATAATCTGCTTAGATACTTTATCAAAGTAGGTTGTTACTCCATTTTCTATTATAGGGTCCAATGATAGTATTTCAGACTCTTGGACTAATTGATTTGATTTTGTAAGAAATTCTTGAAAGATATATTTATCATCATTATGAATATATTTTCTGTAATATTCTGATTTATTAATTTTCTTTGTTTCTTTTTCATTCTTTTTGTAATAGATAGTAAGTGTGTCTTGACTAAATGCTGTTAGGGTTACCGAAAGCAATAAAAAAGTTATATATTTTTTCATTAAAGATAATTGTTGATTATATGCAATACTACAAAAAAATCCCCACCAAATTGGCAGGGATTTCTTTCGTTTATATCAAATTAAAAATACTATTTTCTTTTCTTCAATTGTTGTTCTTGCTTTTTTTGCATTTCTTCTAATTTCTTTTGGAACTTAGATTTTGGCTTTGCAGGCTTCTTTTTATTGGCTTCCAATTGTGCTAATATTGCATCTTCATCAATCATTCTTTTCATGAAGTATTGTTGTGTGAAAGTAAACATATTTGCCAAGAAGTAGTAGTACGAAAGTCCAGCAGCATAATTATTAAAGAACCCAAGAAACATGATTGGCATTAAGTACATCATCCACTTCATTTGTGCCATTTGCCCTGTTGCCATTGAAGAATTCATTCTAGTATATAGCAAAGTAGATACTGTCATCAAAAGCGTAAATAAACTAATATGATCTCCATAAAAAGGAATTTCAAATCCTAGGTTATAAATAGAATCGTAAGAGGATAAATCATCTGCCCAAAGGAAACTTTCTTGCCTTAATTCAATAGATGCAGGGAAGAAACGAAACATGGCAATAAGTATTGGAAATTGGAAGAGCATTGGTAAGCAACCACCCATTGGGTTCACGCCTGCTTTTCGGTAAAGTCCCATAGTTTCTTGCTGAGCTTTCATTGGGTCTTTTCCTTTTAATTTCTCATTAATTTTATCAATTTCAGGTTTCAATACCTTCATTTTTGCTTGTGATAAAAATGCTTTATAAGTAAATGGAGCAAGTCCTATTTTTATGATTAAAGTAAGGATAAGTATAATTAATCCGTAAGAAGAAAAATACTTGCTTAGGAAATCAAAAATGTTGATAATGATGTACTGATTTACCCAACCAAAAATACCCCAACCTAATGGAACTAACTCTTCAAACCCTGAATCGTATGATTCTAAAGTTTTATAATGATTTGGACCAAAATAGAATTGGAAACTTAATTGTTCATCTCGGTTATGTTTGTACGGTAATTCAAATTTAGCAGATAAATCCTTTATAAATTTTGACCCTTCACTTTTAGTAGATGTTAAGTAAGTCGGTTTGTCAAATCCATCTTTAGCAATAAAAATTGCACTAAAAAACTGTTGCTTGAATGCTACCCAATTTAAACGAGCATTTATTTTGTCTTCATCAGTTGAAGTAAAACTTAAATAATCAACCTCATTGTCCGAGCTGTATTGGTATTGCAACCCTGTGTACATGTCTTGATTTGTCTTACTTTTCTCTGTTTGTGGAGTTTTCATTTGCCACTCTAAGTTCATGTAATTTACTCCTGATGGTATGATATTTTCCATTCCAACAAAATTGATGTCAAAATCAATAAGGTAATCATCAGTAAGCGTGTATAAGTATTCTACATAATGACTGTCATCTGCCTTTAGTTTCATACTTAAAGTATTGCTAGTTTGCTCAGCAACAAAAAATAAATCAGCAGTATTTATGTTGTGCCCAGTTGTAAATTGCAGATTAAAACTAGAGCTATCTGCATCAAACAAGTCAAGCGCTAGCGAATCAAAAGTTTGATATTCTTTTAAAATTACGGATGTAATTCTACCTCCTTTATTAGCAACTGTAATTTTTAATTTATCATTTTCAATTGTCTGGAACTCGTCAGTTCCTTTTGCGGAAGAAGCAAAAATTCCGTAAGTTGCTTTTAGTTCTTCACTTACAATAGAGTCGTTAAGTGTTGGAATAATAGGTGCATCAGTTACTGTTTCAGTAATTTGTGTTTCCGTAATTACAGCCTCAGTTGGTGCAGTTATTGGTGCTTGTTCTTGTTGAACTTCAGGGAAAAAGAAAGTATTGAATACTATTAAAATGATAGCCATTAATACAAAACCAATTAGTGAATTTTTATCGTATTGTTTCATTTGTGAATCTTATGTTATTTGTTGTTTATACAGGCCTCAATAAATCCACAGAATAGTGGGTGAGGATTAGCAACTGTACTTTTGTATTCTGGATGAAATTGCACGCCAACAAACCATGGGTGTGTAGGGATTTCTACAATTTCTACTAAATTATTTTTTGGATTGATACCGGTCGCAATCATTCCTGATTTTTCAAAATCAGATTTGTAACTATTGTTGAACTCAAATCTGTGTCTGTGGCGTTCACTTATCTCAGTATTTTGATAAGCATTATAAGCATTTGAGCCTTCAGTAAGTTGGCAGTCATAAGCACCAAGTCTCATTGTTCCTCCTTTTTCAGTTACTGTTTTTTGCTCTTCCATTAAGTTAATAACAGGAGCAGAAGTTCCTTCATTCATTTCTACAGAATTGGCATCTTGATGACCAAGTACATTTCTAGCATATTCAATTACTGCTGATTGCATGCCAAGACAAATTCCTAAAAATGGAATATTATTTTCTCGGATGTGTTTTATAGCAGTAATTTTTCCTTCTATTCCTCTATCGCCAAAGCCAGGAGCAACTAGTACACCATTTAGTCCTGCTAATTTTTTAACTACATTATTACTGTTTATCTCTTCTGCATGTATCCAATCCACTTTTACTTTACAAGCATTTGTTGCGCCTGCATGAATAATTGCTTCCGAAATAGATTTGTAAGCATCTTGCAATTCAACATATTTCCCTACCAATCCTATAGTAATTTCTTTTTCAGGATTTTGTAATCCTTCTAAAAAGCTACACCACTTTTCTAGTTTTACTTCTGTGTTGTCAGCTAAACCTAATTTACGCAAAACCACTTTATCCAATCCTTCTTTTTGCATTAATAATGGCACTTCATATATTGTTGAAGCATCCATTGATTCAATTACTGCATCACGCTCAACATTACAAAAACGAGCTACCTTTCTTTTGATGTCTGAACCTAAAGGATGTTCTGTACGGCAAACTAAAATATCAGGTTGTATTCCTGATTCTAATAAAGTTTTAACAGAGTGTTGAGTTGGTTTTGTTTTTAGCTCACCTGCTGCTGCTAGGTAAGGTACTAATGTTAGGTGAATAAATAAAGCTGAATCTTCAAGCTCCCACTTTAATTGTCTTACGGCCTCAATATAAGGTAGTGCTTCAATGTCACCTACTGTACCACCAATTTCAGTAATTACAAAATCATATTTCCCTGTATTTCCTAGTAATTGAATTCTTCTCTTTATCTCATCAGTAATATGAGGAATAATCTGAACTGTTTTGCCTAGATAATCTCCTTTTCGTTCTTTTTGAATAACTGTTTGATAAATCCTACCTGTAGTTACATTGTTAGCTTGTGAAGTAGAATTATTTAAAAAACGCTCATAATGTCCTAAATCTAAATCAGTTTCAGCACCATCATCTGTTACGAAACATTCTCCATGTTCGTAAGGGTTCATTGTTCCAGGGTCAACATTGATGTAAGGGTCCAATTTTTGAATAGTTACAGCATATCCTCTTGCAGTAAGCAGTTTTCCTAAGGATGCAGAAATGATTCCTTTTCCTAAGGATGATGTTACACCACCGGTAACGAATATATATTTTGTAGGAGATTTACTCACAGTTTACAGTAGTTTTTGTTTTTGCAAAAATACTATTTGTAACTGATTATTCTTTTAATGATAAAAGTTTTATTAAAAGTTTTTTAAAATCAGCTAAGTTATTTAGAATGTGATGCTTGCCCCAAAACTAGGCATAAGCGGTAATTGATTCACTCTTTCGTACTTTACACGGTTAAAATAAAAGATGTTTTCTCTATTGTAAGCATTGGTTACTGATAGTGTCATGTCAAGTTCAGAACTTTTATTGAGTTTAACACTTTTAGATAGAGAAGCGTCTAACCTGTGGTAATAAGGTAATCTTCCTTCATTCAAATCAGCATAATCGATCCCTAATTCCCCATTAGTTGTTGTGTAATCACTATTGATTCCATCAGCAAAAGTTAGATTTTCATAGAATCCTTGTGTTTGTGTAAAAGGGAAGCCTGATCCTAAATTCCATCTCATATCAGCCTTCCAACTATTTCTTTTTCCAAATTTATAAGAAGTAACAAAGTTTACATTATGTCTTCTATCAAAATGAGGATTGTAAGTTCTGTTGCCATCATTTCGTGAAATAGAACCAATTGAATATACTGCCCAGATGTATAGTTTTTTGCTTTTAAATTTCACTAAAAAATCCACCCCTTTAGCAACACCACTTTCAATAATAAATTCGTCATCATCATTAGAAGTCATGTTTCGGTTGATATTTGTAAGCTGAGTAAAATCCTTAATATACCCTTCTAATTGAAAATCAATCCTTCTACTTATGTCATATTCAACCCCAGCAATTAAGTGTCTTGCTTTTTGGAATTTATGTTTATAAGGATTTCCATCTGCTTGGTCAGGCACTTCTTCAGGAGAAGAAATTATTCCTGAAAATAAACTCACCACATCCCTGTCAGAAGTTGTACTTAATATATTTTGAGAATAATACCCTGATGAAACTTTAAATCGCATACGATCACTAGCAATATATTTCATTCCTAATCTTGGTTCAGGAGATACTCCTAAAGTATATTTTTGCAAGCGAAAACCAGGTTCAATAATAAAGCGAGTTGTGTTTATTTGATAGTTGATATAAGCTGAAAATTCAGAAGTATTTTCGTTTTGCTCAATTTTAGAATTTACTGAGTTATAGGTAGTAAAGTCAGTAGAGAAGCCATGGATGTCAAATCCATATTTTATTTTCCCTTTTGGTTGAAAATAAGTAAAATCAAAACCCATATTAAACCCATCAATTCCACTTTTTCTTAAAGGAGAAGCAGCTTCATCTAAAGAGATGTCATAAGATGAATAAGCAAAATTACCTTCAATTAAAACAGGTGAGCCTCCAGGGATTAAAATAAACTCTGAGCCTATTCCTTTTGATGTCCAATTCAATTCTGATATGCCTTGATAATTTACATTGTCTTGAAAATTAAACCCAAAGATATTTACTTTACTCCCATTGTTTCCATGTAAAGAAAATTTACCGTATAAATCAGTATAAGAATAAGGCAGCCCTTTGTCATCAAAATAGAGGATTGGTTCTTTGTAGAGTAGCTCAGAACTTTTATCAAGATAAGATGTTTTTCCTGAAAAAACAAATGATGATTTTCCATTTCCTAAAAGTGGTCCTTCAACAAAAATCTTGGAGCCAAAAGTATTAGCTGAAAGCTTTCCTCCAAATTCTTTTTTATTTCCATCAATAGTTTTTATATCCATAATAGAAGAAATTCTACCGCCATATTCTGCACTAAATCCTCCAGTGTAGACATCCGTATTTCTAATGATGTCTGTATCAAAAACCGAAAATAAACCAATAGAATGGAAGGGACTGTAAATTGTCATTCCGTCTAATAATACTTTGTTTTGTATTGGCGAACCTCCTCTTATGTAGAGTTGTCCTCCTTGATCACCAGTGAAAACTACTCCAGGAATTACTTGCAAATATTGTGCTAAATCAGGTTCCCCACCAATAGTTGGAATCATCTCCATATCTTGCTTAGTAATTTTGATAACTGCTGCTTTTACTTCTGTTTTCATTTCAGCTCTTTCAGCTGATATTCGCACTTCATTTAGCTTTACACTCGATTCTGAAATCTCCAAATTTTGAGTAAGTACTCTCCCAGATTTTAAAGTGATATTTACTGCTGAAGTATCATAGCCGATATAGGTAACCATTATTGTGTAATCTCCAGCTGCTACTTTTGTGATATTATACATTCCGTTAATATCGGTAGGTGCTCCAATAGTTGTTCCTTTTAGGAAAACATTACAGAACATGATTGGTTCACCACTACTTTTGTCATAAACAAACCCTCTGATGTTTCCATTTTGAGAGAAAGCAGTTGCTGTTAAAAGTAATATTGATAAGAGAAAAAGAAGTTTGCGCATTTTGTAAAAATTAGTCCGCAAATATAACTAAATAAAGGTAGGAATATTATGCGTGTAGAATTTTGAAAATCAATTCTTTTAAAAGCCCTTCATGGCTAGTACTTTTATTGTTTACTCCCTTACTTTTTAGGTCATAGTCTTTAAGGTGTTCAAAAATATAAAAGAGTTGCCTCTTGCTGTAATTTTGAGCTGCAGTTTGGTATTGGCTTACAAAAAACGGATTTACCTTTAAAACACTAGCTGCAAATTTTGGACTTTTGTCCTCTAAAAAATGATAAACCATTATTTTTTGAAAATAAGAGAATAAAGCGCTCATTACGGGTACTATGTTGTGGTTTTTTGGGTTAGCTGCAAAATGATTAATTATTCTATTTGCTTTTACAACTTGCTTTTTCCCTAGTGCATTTTGCAATTCAAAAACATTATAATCCTTGCTAATTCCAATGTGATATTCAATCAGTTTAGTAGTAATTTGTTCTTCCTTTTTTACTACCAGCATAAGTTTGTCTAATTCATTGGTAATCTTGGATAAATCAGCACCAATATATTCTGCTAACACTGCTGTTGCGCTATTGTCAATCTTAAATCCATTTTCAGTTACATAGGTATTTATCCAAGCAGGGATTTTGTTGTCGTATAATTTTTTACTTTCAAAAACTACACATTTTTTTGCTAGCGTTTTTCCAAACTTCTTGCGTTTGTCAACTGATTTTCCTTTGTAGCAAATTACCAAAAGGGTAGAGGGTTGCACATTATCTAAGTAGCTATCCAACAAATCAATATCTTTTAAATGTTGCGCTTCCCTAATGATAACAACTCTTTTTTCTGATCCAAAAGGAAACTGCTTGGCTTCAGCAATTATCTGTGCTGTTTCAATATCTTTTCCGTAAAGTACTACTTGGTTGAATTCTTGCTCTTCAGCTGAGAGTATATTTTTAGAAAATAAATCAGCTAATTTATCAATATAATAAGGTTCATCTCCCATCAAAAAATAGACGGGTTGCAAATCTTTATTTGCTATTGATGATATGATTTCTTTATAATTCACTTATTTTGTGGATATGAATATGCCTCAATTAAATTTGCCAAATGCAGCCCTCAAAACTAAATTAGTTGAAGGGACTACACAAGTTTTTGATGCAGTAAGAAAAAAATATTTGGTTTTAACTCCTGAAGAGTGGGTGCGCCAACACTTTATTCATTATTTATATAAGGAAAAAAAATACCCTTTGGGCTTGATGGGAGTAGAGCAGATGGTAAAATATAATGGTATGCAAACTAGGGCTGATATTGTGCTTTATAATGCTGATGGAAAACCAAATGTAATTGTTGAATGCAAAGCGCCAAAGGTGAAGATTACACAAGATGCTTTTAATCAGATTGCAAAATATAATTTCAAATTAAAAGTTAATTTTTTAGTGGTAACCAATGGTATACAACATTTCTGTTGCGCTATGGATTATGAAAATAATAAGATTACTTTTTTGGAGGAAGTTCCTGCTTATTAACTCTTCTAATTTCAGAAAACATTCCAAAAGCAAGTAATGCCATTGAAGCTATTCCTAGCTATGAGCCGCTATTGTTTTACCAACTTAAATCAGAATAATCCAATGTTATTAAATGAATAATTATTAATGCTAAAGCAACTAAGGCTACTATGAGTATGAATTTATTGTTCATTTTTATTGATTCCCAAATAGATAAAAATAAATCCTAAAATGGTTATAAGGCTTGTCATAGCAAATACAATAATGTCGAATCTCCCATCATTAAAATTAAAGAACCAACTAATCATTAAACCAAAAACAGCAATGGTTGAGCCTCCTACTAATTCGCGTTTCCATGCTAAATAATTAAGTCCGAAAAGTAAAAGCCAAGGAAAGGCATTTGGACGATTTTTTATAATTCCAATTAATCCACCTCCATAACTTTCCGAGCCAGAAACCAAAGCAAATACAAAAACAATAGTTGTGATTGCTAATAATAATGTGCGCGCAATTTTTCTGAGCATTTCCATTTGTCAAATATAAGATTTTCAACATAATTTTTTGCTTTAATTTCTTTATTAAATTATGTTTCATAAAAAATGTAGAGTGCGGAATCCTCTACTGACACTCAGTTACGCAACAGAAAGAGTGCGGTACATTTATTTGGGAGTCAGTTAAGCAATAGAAAGAGTGCGAAATCTTCTACAGGGAGTCAGATATAGTGTTGTAAGAGTCAGATACGAAAGGTAAAGAGTGTGAAATCATCTGCAAGCAGTCATTTACACAAATGAATGACAAGTAGTAAAAGATAATTCAATAATCATTTCGTGCAATTTTTCTGAGCATTAGCACCAATAAGGGTAGTATCCACAATACATTAATCCTGCTCCAATCAATACAGCTATAATAAGCCATACTTTTGATTCGCTATTTTTATAGCGCTCCATTTTTTGGACTACAAAACTTGGAAAAGCAATACGAACTACTCCTTTTAAAACTGACATCCAACCGATAAAGGTTACAAAACCCAATACATCCAAAGTCCAAATATTGTGCAGGATGATGACCGGTAAGCCAATTAATAGAGAGAGCATTCCTGTAAACATAACATGGGTTTCATCCTTTGATGCTGCTATCATTACCTCCATCCCCTTTTTGCTAATAAGTAGTGCTCCTGCAACTAAAAAGAAGAAATAGCCATAAAATTTGAGAAAGAAAATACTTGTTTCCATAGTGATTTAGTTTAATTTCTGTAAAGATAATAAAATATTTATATCTAGTAATTAATAGTTTTCTTTAATTAATGTATCTACATTAAATGTAATTACATATATTTGAGTCATCAAATTATTGATTATGAAAATAGAAGAAGAAATACAGCAAGGGAGTTTTCAATCCGAACAACAAAGGTTGTTAATCAACATAGTGTATACGGGTAATCAGTTTACTTTATCCAATAACAGAATGCTGAAACAATTTTCAATTACAACTCAACAGTTTAATGTGTTGAGAATTTTGAGAGGCCAGAAAGGAAACCCAATTTCAGTAAAGGATATACACGGTAGGATGTTGGATAGCACCTCCAATGTGTCACGCCTAGTGGATAAGCTGTTGGCGAAAGGGCTTATTGAACGCATTATTTGTCCTAAGGACAGAAGAAGAGTAGAATTGACAATTACAAATAAAGGACTTGATTTGTTGGGGAAAATTGATGAATGTTTTGGTGGGTTGAAAGTGGAAATGGAAAATGCAATAACAGAGGAGGAGGCTAAAATAGCAAGCCGTATCCTGGATAAATTTAGAATTATTAACCAAATTTAATTATATTATGAAAAACAAAATTTTTATGGGAGTTCGTATTTTATTCGGACTCATGATGGTAAACTCAGGACTAAACAAATTTTTAGGCTATATGCCAATGCCTGAAATGGCAGAAGCAGCAGGGACTTTAATGGGTGCTTTTGCAGCAAGCGTTTATATGTTTCCTTTAGTTGCTGTGGTTGAGCTATTGGCTGGGGGTTTAATTATTACCAAAAAGTACAATGCTTTAGGAGCTGTATTGATGATGCCTGTAACAGTAAATATTTTTTTGATACATACTGTTTTGGATCCAGCAGGATTTGTAATGGGTTTAATCCTATTGTTAATCAATACTTGGATTCTAATAGAAAATAAAGAAAAGTTTTCAGGGTTAATTGATTAATAGTCTCATTTAATTTAAAAAATCCCACTCAATTGAGTGGGATTTTTTTATGCAAAATTCTAAGCATTAGCTTGTTAGTATTCCTTATTTTCGCGCCCTCAAAAAAATATAGATTATGAAATCAGCATTTAAGTTTATTACCCCAAGCAATGGAAGTATAAAAGATGATATGTTATCAGGTTTAACTGTCGCTTTAGCCTTAGTTCCTGAAGCAGTAGCTTTTGCATTTGTAGCGGGAATATCACCTATTATTGGTTTGTATGGTGCATTTATGATGGGATTAGTTACTGCTATTTTTGGTGGTAGACCAGGTATGATTTCTGGTGCAACTGGTGCTTTAGCAGTTGTAATGGTACATTTAATAAGAGAAGGAAATGCTATGGGGCCT
>JABJNS010000002.1 GCA_018664745.1 Flavobacteriales bacterium
CAGTTGCATTTGATCCCATTGCGTTAGTTGATAAGAAAAATACATTTCCATACCCACCACTAGCAATAACAACAGCATGTGCAGAATGCCTTTCTAATTCTCCAGTTTCTAAATTTCTAGCAATAATCCCTCTTGCTTTTCCATTCACTTTCACCAATTCAACCATCTCATGACGATTATACATAGTAACTTTTCCTTTTGCAATTTGTCTATTTAGTGCTGAATAAGCACCTAATAATAATTGCTGTCCTGTTTGTCCTTTTGCATAAAAAGTCCTAGAAACTAGCACTCCTCCAAATGAACGATTATCCAAAAGCCCTCCATAATCTCTACCGAAAGGAACTCCTTGTGCTACACACTGGTCAATAATATTTCCTGAAACCTCTGCCAATCTGTGCACATTTGCTTCTCTCGATCTGTAATCTCCTCCTTTTACTGTGTCGTAAAATAATCGATAAATAGAATCCCCATCATTTTGATAATTTTTTGCTGCATTAATTCCTCCCTGTGCTGCAATAGAATGCGCTCTTCTTGGAGAATCTTGATAGCAAAATGATTTTACATTATATCCCATTTCAGCAAGTGATGCAGCTGCAGAACCACCAGCCAAACCTGTACCAACAACTATAATATCAATATTTCTTTTATTGGCAGGATTTACAAGATCAATCTTGTTTTTATGATTAGTCCATTTGTCTTTTAATGGGCCTTCAGGTATTTTAGAATCTAAAACTGACATAGTTTATATTTTTAATTTTTTAAAGCTGAGTGAAATAGTGAAACAATGCAATAAATACAAATCCAGCAGGAATAATAATTGCATATAAATTTCCTAACCTCTTAATTATTGGAGTATATTTATTGTGGTTAAATCCTGCTGATTGAAATGAAGATTGGAAACCATGTAATAAGTGTAAAGATAAAAACACAAAAGAAATACAGTAAATAATTACTCTTGTTAAGTCAATAAATTTATGTTGCAAATGAGGAAAGTATTTTGTTGGTTCATCCCATTTACCATCAATAAATTTATCTTTAATTTCTGGTAACCAGAAATCATAAAAATGTAATCCTAAAAATAACATAATCATTACTCCCGTAATTATCATGTTTCTACTCATCCAATTAGAGTTTTCTGAAGGTTTATCCATTGCATATTTAATAGGACGAGCAGCTTTGTTTTTGAAATCCAAATAAATCCCCATTCCTAAATGAAACAAAACACCAAATAATAATACAGGCTGCATTACAAATTGAATAAATCCATTTGTTCCCATAAAATGAGAAACTTCATTAAATAAATCAGCACTTATTACCGAAAACAGATTAATTACGAAATGCTGTGCCAAGAAAAATAACAAGAAAAAACCTGATAAGGCCATTAATACTTTTCTTCCTACTGATGAATTTGATAATCCTTTACTCATTTTATTTTTTATAATAATTAAGTTGCAAATGTAACATTCAAAATGGAATTAAACAATAGCTTTTTTAATTCAGAATCATTATAGATAAGTCTTGTTTTTACTACCTTTGACCTTCTTATAAAAACACAAAATGAAATACTTACCAATTGATATCCAACTATTTATAAATAATAGAGCCTTATTTTCAGCAAAATTAGCACCTAATACAATCGCTATTTTCAATGCAAATGATGTAATGCCAACCAATGCTGATGGCACTATGCCTTTTCGCCAAAACAATGATTTATTTTGGTTAAGCGGTGTGGATCAAGAGGAAAGTGTATTGGTGATTTTTCCAAATCATCCTGATGAATCTCAAAGAGAAATTTTATTTTTAAAAGAGACAAATGAGCTTATTGCTATTTGGGAAGGCGCAAAACTAACAAAAGAAGGCGCACTGAAAACTGCAGGCATAAAAACAGTTTATTGGCTAGAAGAATTAGATATTATATTGAAAGAGTTAGTTGAAAAAGCAGATGCTGTTTATCTAAATAAAAACATCCATAGCCGTGCTGCTTCAGAGGTAGAAACAAGAGATGATAGGTTTAGAAATAAAATTTCTGAACAATTTTCAGGAAAGGAAATAAAAGAAGTAGCTCCAATAATGCACGAATTAAGATCTATTAAATCAGATTTTGAAATAAAGCTTATGCAAAACGCTTGTAACATTACTGAAAAAGGGGTAAGAAGAATTTTACCTTTCATTAAACCAGGAGTAATGGAATATGAAATTGAAGCTGAGTTGATGCATGAATTTCTAAGAAATCGCTCTAATGGATTTGCTTATCAACCTATTATTGGTTCTGGAGTTGACTCTTGTGTATTACACTATATTGAAAACAATAAAGCCTGTAAAGATGGAGACATCTTACTCATGGACTTTGGTGCAGAATACGCTAATTACGCTTCCGACTTAACTAGAACTGTTCCTGTAAATGGAAGGTTTTCTGAAAGACAAAAAGCAGTCTATAATTCAGTATTACATGTAATGAAAGAGGCAACTAACATGTTACGCCCTGGAACAATTATTGCTGAATATCATAAAGAGGTAGGGAAAATGATGGAATCAGAATTAATTACTTTAGGGCTACTGGACAAGCATGATGTGCAAAAACAAGATCCTGCAAACCCATTATTTAAGCAATATTTCATGCATGGAACTTCCCATTACTTAGGACTAGATGTACATGATGTTGGTGATTTTGCAGCACCAATGAAAGAAGGAATGGTATTTACTTGCGAACCAGGGATTTACATTTTAGAAGAGGAATTAGGAATCCGATTAGAAAATGATGTGCTAGTTACAGCTGATAGGCCTTTTGATTTAATGGGTAATATTCCTATTGAAGCTGAAGAGATAGAAGAATTGATGAATGGTTAAATCTTAGCCATCCAATGTTGATATTAATGCTGAATTTGTAATTTATTTTGCAATAAGGTTCCGTCTTCAAACTGAGCATTTATCAAATACATTCCACTTTCAATATTTGCAGTATTCAGTACATTGTTATCAAGTAAATAAGTATGCAACTCCTTTCCTAATAAATCAAAAATCTGCACTTGCACTATATTTTTACTGCTTTCAAAAGTAATTTGACTATTAGCTGGTTGAGGATAAAATTGCAATTTATTGGTGATTTCTTGATCAACTGATGACAGTGAACCAATTACAAATAAATCGTGATAAATATGTTGAGTAGTTTGAGTGACGGGAGAACTAACCTTTGGCCAAATAACAACTATATTATCTCCAATTAGATAATGTTGTTGCGTAACCACCTCATACAGAAACCCAGGAACAAACGCCAAACTATCTCCAGGAGATATCACATTAGGGCCCTGTGCTCCAATTGCTCTCACATTTGTTAACCCTTGAGTCTGATTGTAACGACCAGCTTCAATTAAAACATTATCTGAAATAACTCCATTTCCTGTGTTTACTACCCAGCAGGAAAACCAGATTGTATCACCCATTGTTACTGTATCAGGAATATTAATTCCATTTTCACCAAATGACAGTAAAATACTCTGACCGCTAACACCAACTGATGCTAGTAAGAATAGACTAAAAATAAACCCTTTTAATTTCATAGCACAAGTATACGGAAGAATTATAGTAGTTTTTCATATCTTCATTACTATTTTATATATATCTTAGCCGTTCAAAATTCATATATGAACATTTTATTTGAAATAATCAACTCTTTAAACAAAGAGGAAAGTAGGTTTTACAAGCTTTTTGCAGGTCGTACAAATAGTGGGGATTTGCGCAAAGACATCCTTTTATTTGATTTTATTAAACAAAATGGAGAAGATTATGACGAACAAATAATTTCAGATGAATTATATCATGAAAACAAAAATAGTTTTTACCAATTAAAAAATAGACTTTATAAGGACTTAAACAAAAGTATGATGTTACAACATATGGGAAAGGAAAAAGATATTTTCATTCTCCATTTTGTATTATTAGCAAGAGTTTATAAAAGAAAAGGAAATGTTAAACTCTCCTTTCATTACTTAAAAAAAGCTGAAAAGGAAGCGGATAATATTGAAGCTTACGAACTACTTTCTATTATCTATTCTGAAATTTTAAAACTTTCCTATGATATGATTTCAATCAATGTAGAAAAATACATTGAAAAGAAAAGAGAAAACAATGAGCGTCTAAATTGGGTACAGGAAATTGATTTATTACTAGCAGCTGTTTTATATAAAATCAAAACAGCTCAAAATTTTTCAAAAAATGATGAGTCAGTAAATGAAGTGCTCCAAAAAACATTGAATAGCTTTTCTAAAAATGAAAAAATTCCAAAAAGCCCAAAATTTAGAATAAAAGTATATCAAGTAGTGAGCAGAATTCTTTTACAACAACACGACTTTCATGCTTTAGAGGAATACCTTACTCACACTTTTGAAGAGTTTAATAATGATAAGATCTTCACAAAATCAAATCATGAACAAAAGCTAACCATGCTAGCTTATTTAACTAACTGTTTATTTAAAACCCATAAATACAAACAATCATTAGAATATGCTGAAAAATTAAAAAACAGCATGAATGAATATGATGGATTCTTAAAAGATAAATTTTTATTTTACTACTATAATGCCCTAGTAATCAACTACTCATTATCCAATAAGGACAAAGCTTTGGAAGTACTGAAAGAAGCAAAAAGAAATGATGTTATTCAACAACTCCCTACTTTCTCTGTTTTCATTTATTTGAATACTGCCCTTATTTATTATGATCAAGGAAAGCTTTCCTTAGCAGTAAAAAACTTATCTCGCCTTATCTTACAGGATGATTTTGTAAATATCGGAAAATCATTCCAGCTAAAAATTCATATTGCTGAACTGATTGTTCGTTTTGATTTGAACCAGACTGATGTTATTGACAGTAAGATAAAACACATTAAAAAAACATTTAAAGGTCTGCTGAAAGAAAACAACTTTAAAAGAGATAAACAATTGGTTGAGATTATTGATGCACTTATCTATTGTAATAACCTCAATCAAGACAAAAAACTTTTAAAGAAGATAACTGAACTAAGCACATCAATTGATAATGAACAAGCAGATGATATTGATGTTATCAACTATAATGTTTGGTTAAAGAGTTTGCTCTAAAAAATACAATTAATTTTCTTATAAAAACAAAAAAGGGAGCTACCACAGCTCCCTTTTTCAAACCAATTAACCACAGGTATTACCTGCTAATCACCACTCTTTGGTGTTGCTTCTCTCCATTGAGAACCACCTCAACAGAATAAACACCATTCGCAATTTCGGAAACATCCAAGCTATGATTGATAGCTCCATTAAATATTATTATGTCTTCATAGGACAATGTTTGACCCATCATATTTACTAAACGAATAGATAAATTACCACTTGTATTTGACATTAGATTAACCGTAATTTTATCATTTGCAGGGTTAGGATATAACGCAAGCTCTTCAAAAGCAATTACTTCCTGTATTGCTGTTTGTCCTTGCATCATTGAAAAATCAACACTATCGCAAGTAGTAGAAGTGCATTGCCCTCCTATTGTTACAATAGTTAAACATACATTATACACCCCATTAGTATCAAACTCATAAACTGGCATTTGTGAGGTTGAAGATGTATTTTGTAAATATTGTCCTGCACCATTATCCCCCATATCCCATTGCCAAGATTGTATCATATTCACAGGAGTTGATAAATCCATAAAATAGAAGATATCACCGAATGCAGTTGTAGTTGTTCCATTAGGGTTTTGAGTAATAACTATCCCTGTATCTCTGATTGCTTGGAAATCTGCTTGACAAGGCATAGTTCCTGAAGTTACTGTTACTGAATCACAATAAGTATCAGTACAAAGTACAGAACCTGCAGAATCTGTTTCCCAAACTGTTACGCATACATAATAAGTTCCTGCATTTGCATAAGTATGATTTACGGAAGATCCTATATTATAATCAATATTTCCATCTCCATAATCAATATCAACTTCTCCATTTCCAAACCAAGTTGTACCAGTTTGAGGGGAAGATGTATTTGTAAACATAGCTTCATTATTTCCTAAATCTTGTGCATAAAAATCTGCATAACAAGAAGAAGGCTGATTCATCAAGTAAATACTATCGCAATAAGTATCTGTACAAATTAGAGCTTGAGTTATAGGATCATATTCTGATATAGTTAAACATACTAGATAGAAACCAGAACCTGTTGATAAATAAGTATGTGTTGGATTCTGCTGAGTTGAAGTGTTTCCATCACCAAAATCCCACAACCAATTAGAAGGATTTCCTGAAGACATGTCGTAAAAAGTATAAGAATTTGGTACTTGAATAAGAGCTGGCATACTATAAAAATAAGCTTGACAACTACCAGAACTTGCAATTTGAATGTTGATATAATCACAATAAGTATTATAGCAATTATTTGTTGAGTCCATAATTGTTAAGCACACATAATACCAACCTGATTGTGCATACAAATGAACAGGATTTTCGTCTGTTGAAAATGAGTTATCTCCAAAATCCCAGAAATAAGATGTTGTATTACTTACTCCTGAAGAAAGGTTAGTAAAGAATGTACTATCAGAAACTGCAACCTGTGTAGATGAAAAGTCAGCATAACAAAATGGTGGAGGATTAATTCCTGTAGTATCTGCCCATACACTATCACAATAAGTATCTGTGCAAACAACTGTTCCATTTGCATCTATTTCCTCAATTGTTAAACAAGCTAAATAAGTTCCTGGCACAGCATAAGTATGAACTGGCATTTGTCCAGTTCCAGTTGTTCCGTCACCAAAATCCCATATCCAATTATTTGCATTTCCTGATGACATATCAGTAAACTGCATAACCACTGGCACAGCATTAGGATTAAAGCCAATATTCATAGCTGTAAAATAAGCTTGACAAGATGTACTCGTGCTTCCACAAGGACCATAAGTATAAGAAGTAACTCCTCCATAGTTTTCTGCCTCACATGGGTTAGAATAAGTTATGCTATCGCAACCACAAACTGGATTGTAAATCATATTGCACATTACTGTTGAATCAATTAGATTAGGATCAATACAATTAGTAGGATTAACTAAACTTGTGTCGCAAATAGTGGTATCACAACCATTCATATCCATAATATTTACGCACCAATTTGGATAAAATGACGACCAATTTCCAGTCATCCCATTACTCCATATATAGGTTACTCCAGTTGGAGGCATAGTCATTACACCTGCAGATAAACCATTCGGAGAAGAAGACACATATGCTCCATATAATGTACAGGGCTGAGGAGCTGAAGATGTATCACAAATAGTAGTATCGCAACCATTTGCATCTGTAATAGTTAAACACCAATTTTGATAAAAAGATTGTTGCCAAGTATTAACACCATTACTCCATAAATAAGCATAAGGAGGATTTGAACCTGTTACAGATGCAGTAAGTCCAAGTTGAGGTGTATAATGAACTGCAGCTCCTGACAAAGAGCAAGGAGTAGTTGTACTAGAAACACAAATCGTGAAATTGGAAGTAATCATTTGAGTATTTAAACTGAATGGATGAGTATTCAAAATCAAATTCTGA
>JABJNS010000095.1 GCA_018664745.1 Flavobacteriales bacterium
AATATGTTCACTTAGCATCAACATCAAGTGTTAGTTTGCCCACCGATCTTTGGGTACCAAGTTCATCAGAAATTAAACCAAAATTTGCTGACCAATATGCAATAGGTTATTTTAAAAATTTAAAAGACAATATGTATGAAACTTCTATTGAGGCATATTACAAAGAAATGACAAACTTGCTTGAATATAAAGAAGGCGTTTTACCAGAAGATAATACTAATTCAAGTAGTGATGGTTCTTTTGCCTTTGGTGATGGCGACTCATACGGAATAGAGGTTCTTCTAAAAAAGAATAAAGGAAAAACAACAGGATGGATTGGTTATACCCTTTCAAAAACAACAAAATATTTTGATGAAGTAAATGCTGGCATTTCTTTCCCTGCAAAGTATGATAGAAGACATGACTTGTCTATTACGGCAACTCATAAACTATCTAAAAAATGGACACTAAGTAGTGTTTTTGTTTATGCTACAGGTAATGCAATTACTCTTCCATCTGAAAGGTATATAATCGGTGAGAATGTTTATACTGAATACACTTCTAGAAATGGCTATAGAATGGACCCTTACCATAGATTAGATATAGGAGCTACTTATACTCGTAAAAAAAGAAAGAATTTTCAATCTTCATGGAACTTTTCCATTTACAATGTTTACAGTAGAAAAAATCCATATTTTATTTATTTAGCATTAGAAACACCTGAGGGGGAAGATGGAAACATACAGGAAGGAAATTTATCACCCAAAGCCTATCAAGTATCTATATTTCCAATTTTACCATCTATTACCTGGAATTTTAATTTTTAATTATGAAAAAATACATCTATATTATAAGTCTTTTATTGATTTCTTGCCAAGAAGAAATTACACTTGAATTACCACAATCACAAGATAAAATTGTTGTAGAAGGTTCAATTGAAAACGGATTCCCTCCATATGTCATTTTGACTAAGAATCAAGGTTATTTTGAATCTATTGATGAAAACACCTATAATAATCTTTTTATTGATGCAGATACTGTTAAAGTTTGGTATATAAATGATGCTGGCGAAAAAGAAATTAAATTATTAGAAAAGATAATGGGGATTGATTCATTACCACCTATTTATACAGATAAAGATCATTTAAATAATCTAGTTGCTACACCTGACATACCTTATGATTTTAGTCAAGAAGGCCGAACATATTATTTAGAAATAAAATGGAATAATCAAATTATTTCAAGTTCAACAACAATTCCAAAAGTTACTCCATTAGATTCTTTATGGGTTGAAAAAAGTGAAAATAGCGATAAGGAATATGAGTATGACATAAGAGCTTTATACTCTGATCCAGCGGATCAGCAGAATAATATTTTAATTAAAAGTAAAAGACTAGAACATTATACTTTTAATGAAGATAGTTGTACAACTAAAAAGATAGAAGATTTTCCATTACAATTGGTAGATGCTGGATCAGATGTTTTGATTAATGGGCAATCTTTTGAAACCTATTTTCCTAAACCTAAAGACAATGGTAATCCTTTCTCTGACAGAAGTTATAATGCAGATCATACGGAAATATGTGATAATGGAGATACCTTAGTTTTTAAAAATGATATAGTTCTTATTAAGTATTGTCAAATTGATGAATCTTCATTAAAATTTTGGAGAGGTTTAATAAGACAAGTTGGAACAAATGGGAATCCATTTGCAGAACCATTGAATCTTGTTAGTAATATTACAAATGGCTTAGGAATATTTACTGGATACGGATCAGCATATTATATGATCCCAATTGTAAAAGACACAGTGATTTTTGAACAGTATACACCAGAAATAATAGATATATTTTAATTTTACAAAAAAAGAAATGGAAAAAGTAGAAACATTAATTATCGGTTCAGGCCCTGCAGGATACTCTGCAGCAATTTATGCAGCTCGTGCTGATATGAAACCAGTTGTCATTCAAGGATTGCAACCTGGAGGACAATTAACTACAACAACTGATGTAGATAATTATCCTGGATACAAGGATGGTATTACAGGCCCAGAGATGATGGAGGATTTTAAAGCGCAGGCTGAGCGTTTTGGCACGGACACAAGGTGGGGAATGGTTACTAAAGTTGATTTTTCTGAACGTCCATTTAAAGTTGAAGTAGATGAGAAAGAGACAATTCTTGCTGAAACAGTAATTATTGCTACAGGAGCATCAGCTAAATGGTTAGGAATGGAGGATGAAAAAAGATTAAATGGTTATGGCGTATCAGCCTGTGCTACTTGTGATGGTTTTTTTTATAAAGGAAAAGAAGTTGTTGTTGTAGGTGCTGGAGATACAGCTGCAGAAGAAGCAACTTACTTAGCTAAGATGTGTACTAAAGTAACTATGCTAGTGCGTAGAGATGAAATGCGTGCTTCAAAAGCAATGCAACATAGAGTATTTAACACTCCTAATCTAGAGGTGCTATTTAATCATGAGACTAAAAGCATTAATGGAGAACCTGGTGCAATTGGAGTTGAAAGCGTAACAGCTGTAAACAATCAAACAGGAGAAGAAAAGGTTATTCCTGCTTCAGGATTCTTTGTTGCTATTGGACATAAACCAAACTCTGATTTATTCAAAGGACAATTGACTATGGATGAAAGTGGCTATTTAATTGTAGAGCCAGGAACTTCTAAAACAAAAATACCTGGAGTATTTGCTGCAGGTGATATTGCCGACCATGTTTACCGCCAAGCGGTTACATCAGCAGGTACAGGTTGTATGGCTGCTTTAGATGCTGAGCGTTTTATAGCTGATCAAGAATAAAGAAATTTATATTTAAAGATAAGAGCCTCTAGTATGTAGGGGCTTTTTTTATTTTATATTTTGTACTTTTGGTTTTAATGGATGCTATTGATGTATTGATAAAATATTGGGGGCACACTCAGTTTCGCTTAAAACAAAAGGAAATTATAAATCAAGTTATTGACAAAAAAGATATACTTGCATTATTACCTACAGGAGGTGGAAAATCAATTTGCTACCAAGTACCCACACTTATGCAAGAGGGAGTTTGTTTAGTTATCTCCCCTCTTATTGCATTGATGGATGATCAAGTTCGTTTTCTAAAATCAAAAGGAATAAAATCAATTGCCATTACTTCAGGAATGCATTATAATGAAATTGATACCGCTCTTACTAATTGTATTTATGGTGGTGTTAAGTTTCTGTACTTATCGCCTGAAAGACTGCAAAATGAATTAGTTCAAACCAGAATTAAGGAAATGAAAATTAACCTTATTACTGTAGATGAAGCTCATTGTATTTCAGAATGGGGACATAACTTTCGCCCAGCTTACAGACATATTTCTGAGATAAGAGAAATAATTCCTGAGGTACCTATTTTAGCGCTTACAGCAACTGCAACTACTAGCGTAATTGATGATATTCAAAATAATCTTGAATTTAAAGAACATAACCTAATTCAATCCACATTTATAAGAGAAAATCTTTCCTATGTAGTTGATAATATAGAAAGTAAAAAATTACGTTTATTAAAATTAGTTGAGAAAATAAAAAGTCCAGTTATTGTATATGTAGGTAGCCGAAAAGCTGCTAAAGAAATTACTGAATTTTTAATAGCAAATAATTATTCAGCAAACTATTATCATGGAGGATTAACAGCAAAAATTAGAACAGAAAGGCAAGGAAGCTGGACAAAAAACCAAACTAGAATAATGGTTGCTACTAATGCTTTCGGTATGGGGATTGATAAAGGAGATGTTAAATTGGTTGTACATATGGAGTTACCATCCACCATTGAAGCCTACTTTCAAGAAGCTGGAAGATCAGGAAGAAATGGAGAACAAGCTTATGCTTTTTTATTAGCTAATAAAACCGATATAAAAAAGCAAAAAGATTTATTAAAATTAAGGTACCCAACAATTAATGAGATAAAACAAGTGTACCAAAAACTAGCTAACTATTTGCAATTAGCTGAAAACATATTACCCATGGAGCCACTACCATTTGATATTGTAGATTTTTCTGAACGCTATAAAATAAGTAACTTAAAAACATATAATATACTTAAATATTTAGAAAAAGAGGAACACCTAAAACTATCTGATGCCGTACATAGTCCATCAAAATTAATGGTAATTATAAGCAATTCTGATTTATATAAATTTCAAATTGCAAACCAATATTATGATAGTTTTATCAAGTTGCTCTTGCGTTCCTACGCAAATTTATTCAACAACTATGTTGTAATAAATGAAACTGAAATTGCTAGAAGATTTAATATTTCAGATAGTGAAGTAAAAAGATTGCTGAATAAACTAATGCAACTAGAAATATTAAGATATCTACCTAAAAATAACAATGGACAAATTACTTATCTAAAGGAAAGAAAGGATATTGATTTCCTATACTTAGATGAAAAAAAATGGGAGGATAGAAAACAGTATGAAGAAGAAAAGCTTACAAAAATATCCAACTATATAACAGAAAAAAAAGAATGTAGAAGTAAGTTGTTATTACATTATTTTGGAGAAGAAGAAAGTAAGAAATGTGGAAAGTGTGATTTTTGTATTTATGAAAAGCGAAAAAAAATAAAAGAAGTTGAATATCAAAAAATTACGAATAAGTTAGCTGATATCTTACAAAATAAAGAACTTACAATTGAAGAAATTTGCATAGCATTACCTTCAATAAACGAACAGCAACTTATTAATATCATTCAGTTTTTATTTGACAATGATAAAATTGGAAAGTTTGGAAACAAATACCAATGGAAAGGAATTTAGTTACAGCTATTTAATAGCTTTGTATCCAATTAAAAAAACTAAAGATGAGAATTGTATTTTTTGGAACCCCTTACTTTGCAGCCACTAACCTAAATGCGTTAATTAATGCTGGGCATAAAGTTGTAGGAGTTGTATGCCCTCCTGATAGCAAAAAAGGAAGAGGGAAGCAATTAAAACCTTGTGCTGTAAAGGAGGTAGCTTTAGAAAATAATATTCCAGTGTTACAACCGCTAAAACTAAGAGATGAAAGTTTTATTGAGGAATTAAAGTCCTTAAATGCTGACCTTTTTGTAGTAGTTGCTTTTAGAATGCTTCCAGAATCTGTTTGGAGTTTACCTAAAAAGGGAACTATAAATTTACATACATCCCTCCTACCAAACTACAGGGGTGCTGCACCCATTAACTGGGTATTAATTAATGGAGAAAAAGAAACAGGAATTACTACTTTCTTTATTGATCAGCAAATAGATTCAGGGGCAATTATACAACAAGAGAGAATAGATTTAACTGATAAAACTACAGCTGCTGAATTGCATAATATTTTAATGAATAAAGGAAGTAATTTGCTTTTAAACACTCTTAATTCAATTAATACTAATTCCGCAAGTCAAATTCCTCAAATGCATAATTCAACTATGCAAGAAGCTCCAAAATTATCAAAAGAATTATTAAAAATAGATTGGAATAAATCAGCAAAGGAAATACATAACCTAATAAGAGGATTATCTCCTTTTTTGGATAATAACACAAAATTGAAAGATGTTGCTATTTGCCCATCTGCTTGGTTTTATTTGCAAGATGATAAAGGAATACAGAAAAGAATAAAAGTTCATTTATCGAAAGTAGTTAACAGTGAGTCCAAAAACGTACTCAGTATAAAAACAGACAATAAAACTTACTTAAACATTGTTACAAAGGAGAATGAAATTGCAATATTAAATCTGCAAGCTGAAGGGAAAAACCCTATGACAATTCAGCAATTTTTACAAGGAAATAAAATCAATGAAAACTATAGTGTTTTATGAGCACGTTAGGGAATGATTTAGTCAATTACCTAAAAGAGTTTGTGGTGAAAGATAGGCGTGAACTTTTTGAAGAAAAGATTGAAGAGAGAACAAAACATATTACTGTTGTTCTAGAAAATATATTTCAGGGAAGAAACATTTCTGCCTCTATCCGATCAGCTGATTGCTTTGGAATACAAGATGTGCATATTATCGAAAATGATAATATCTTTAATGACGATTCAGAAGTATCAATGGGTGCCGAAAAATGGGTTTCAATTACAAGGTACAATAAGAAAAAGCATAATTCAGCTGAAGCAATTAAAAAGCTAAAAGCTGAAGGATATCAAATTATAGCAACTACTCCACATAATACCGATTGCAACCTATTTGATTTAGATATTAGTAAGCAAAAAGTAGCTTTATTTTTTGGAGCTGAAGTATTGGGTTGTAGTGATGAAACTTTAGCCTTAGCAGACAAAAGAATGAAAATACCCATGTATGGTTTTACTGAAAGTTTTAATATATCAGTGTCTGTTTCCTTATGCTTACAACACTTAACTTACAAGTTAAGAAAAGCTAGTTTCGACTGGAAAATGACTGAAGATGAAAAAGATGGAACAATGTTACAATGGTTAAGAAATAGTATAAAATCATCTGCCCAAATTGAAGAAAAGTACCTTAACAAACACACTAAAAAATAATTTATATATTTACAAAAATTAAATAAACTATGGGAAAAGGAGATAGAAAGTCAAGAAAAGGAAAAATATTTAAAGGGAGTTATGGAGTGGTAAGGCCTAAAAAAAGTACGATAAAAGCTTTTGTTCCAACTAAAAAGAAAGAAGTAAAAAAAGAGGTAGTTGAAGAAAAGCCAGCAACTGTTAAAAAAAAGGTAGTAGCTAAGAAAAAAGCTGCTCCTAAAAAAACAGCAACTAAAAAGAAGTAATCTTTACTTTCAGAAAATAATAGGTTAGTACTTAAGG
>JABJNS010000096.1 GCA_018664745.1 Flavobacteriales bacterium
TATAAAGTTAGCAAATATAGGTCCTTTTTTTACTGAGAAAGTCTCATTTTTCGGGCTGTATATTTGTGTTCCGATAATATCGGCAGGCAATAAGTCAGGTGTGAATTGTAAACGACTGAATTTTGCATCTATCGTTTTTGCAAGGGTTGATATTGCAAGTGTCTTTGCAAGCCCAGGCACTCCTTCCAGTAATATATGTCCGTTTGATAGTAGGGCAACTAATAGGCGTTCACTCATGTGCTTTTGTCCAACAATTACTTTGTTGAGTTCAAGCATCAGCATATCAATGATAGCACTTTCCTTGTTTATCTTTTCGTTTAATTCTTTAATGTCAGTTTGTATTGTCTCAGTCATCATTATTTATTTAGGATGGCAAATTTAAGTTTTGTAAATTTAATTGCAATAGCGAACGAATATTTTTTTTACTTAGTATGTAATTAAATCCGTTTTCTATTTTTGCATCAAATTAAACAATGCGATTTTTCATTCAACTTTCATATAAAGGCACTGCTTACCATGGTTGGCAAGTTCAGCCTAATGCTAATACTATTCAGGAAGAAATTAATAAGGCTTTAAGTACTATTCTTAACGCCAAAATTGAGGTGATGGGTGCTGGGCGTACGGATGCTGGGGTGCATGCCAAACAAATGTTTGCCCATTTTGATTATAATCATCACTTTGATGTGCATCAAATTATCATTAAGCTCAATAGCTTTTTGCCAAACGATATTGCTATCCGTACTATTTTTCAGGTGGATGATGAGGCTTCAACTCGTTTTGATGCTGTAAGTAGGGAATATCATTATAATATTGTGCAGGAAAAGAGTCCTTTTAAAACAACTGCTTATTTTGTACATAGGCCTTTGGATGTTAAAGCCATGAACTTGGCTTGTAAACATATTTTGGGTCAGCAGGACTTTACTTCTTTTTCCAAAGCAAATACTCAAACCTTTACTAACAATTGCAATGTTATCTCTGCTAATTGGGAAAGGGTGGGTAGCGAACTTATTTTTACCATTAAAGCGGATAGGTTCCTTAGGAATATGGTGCGTGCTATTGTAGGTACTATGTTGGAAGTAGGTATTGGTAAAATTAAACCTGATGATGTAAAAGATATTATCGCCAAAAAGGACAGGTGTAAAGCAGGTACTTCAGTGCCGGCACACGCACTTTTCTTAAGTAAAATAGTATACCCAAAGGGCATAGCAATATAAATGTCAGCAGCCAAAACCAAAAGCCAAAAAACCAAGTCAGGTAATGTAATTGATTTTGTATTGCTTAAGCGAGTAATTGCCTTTGCAAAACCTTATCGTTTGCAGTTTACAATAGCGGCTATTGCGGCTATTCTGCTTTCTTTCTTGGGGCCTTTGCGTCCTTTACTTATCAATTATGCTATTGACAATTATATCATTATTCCGAATAAGGAAAAACTGCTCGACATCACTACTTTATTGTTAGGATTGTTGTTTTTAGAAGGGTTTATTCAGTTCTTTTATATTTATCTTTCCACTTGGATAGGGCAGCATGTTATTCAGGATTTGCGTGCCAAAATTTTCAAGCATATTTTATCCCTTAAGATGAAGTATTTCGATAATACGCCTATTGGTACTTTGGTTACGCGTTCCGTTTCGGATATTGAAACCATTGCCGATATTTTCTCTCAAGGTTTATTGGTAATTATTGCTGAACTCCTTAAATTGGTGGTGGTTATTACTATGATGTTTTATACGGATTGGCGTTTGGCAATTATTGCCATGCTTACCATCCCTATTTTATTGGTGGCTACAGCTTGGTTCAAGCGCAATATAAAGGCTTCTTTTCAGGATGTTCGTGAGCAGGTTTCTCAGCTAAATACTTTTGTTCAGGAACATATTGTGGGGATGAATATTGTCCAGATTTTTAATAGGGAACAGGCGGAATACAAAAAGTTCAAAACCATTAATCAATCCCACCGTGATGCTCACTTGCGTTCTATTTTCTACTATGCAGTATTTTTTCCAATTGTTGAGGTGCTTTCGGCCATGTCCATTGGGTTAATTGTTTGGTATGGTGGGCAAGGAATTTTGGAAGGAAAAGACATAACGATTGGGGAGTTGATTGCATTCATTTTATTTGTCCATATGATGTTCCGTCCTATCAGGCAGTTAGCGGATAGGTTCAATATTTTACAAATGGGAATTGTAGGTTCTGAGCGTGTGTTTAAAGTATTGGATACGGATGAGAAAATTGCTGATGAAGGAACTGAAACGCTTGAAAACAGGAAGGGATCTATTGCTTTTAATGCTGTTGATTTTTGCTATAAGCAAGATGAGTGGGTGCTTAAAGGATTGTCTTTTGAAATTCAGGCAGGAAAATTACTGGCACTTGTAGGTAGGACAGGGGCAGGTAAAACTTCTATAATTTCTGTATTGAATCGTTTCTATGAAATCCAAAAAGGGGCCATTACTATTGATGGCATAAATATTGATTCCATTCAGTTGGAAAGTCTCCGAAAAAATATTGCTTTAGTGCAGCAGGAAGTATTCTTATTCTCGGATTCTATTTTGAATAACATCACTTTGTTTGATGAAAGTATTACAAGGGGGCAAGTTATTGCAGCTGCTAAGGAAATAGGGGTTCATGATTTTATTTCTTCTCTACCAAAATCTTACGATTATGTAGTGGGCGAAAGAGGGGTTACGCTTTCAGCAGGGCAAAGGCAGCTCATTGCTTTTTTAAGGGTTTATGTTCGTAATCCTAAAATCTTAATTCTGGATGAAGCTACTTCTTCTATTGATACTGCAACTGAGGAGTTATTGCAAAATGCTTTGGAAAAACTATCCAAAAACCGAACGACTATTGTTATTGCACATAGGCTTTCTACTATCGTAAATGCCGATAAGATTCTGCACCTAAAAGATGGTGCTGTATTGGAAGAAGGTACGCACCAACAACTCCTTGAAAGTGGAGGTGCCTATTCTGATATGTATCATTTACAGTCTGATGCGAATTTGGATGCATAAGATTGTTTCTGTTTACGAGTCTCTCTTGTTATGAATTTCTTTATTTTTGTGACTTATGAAAAATTTTCTAGTAGCCCTTTTTCTTTTAGTAAGTGTAAATGTATTCTCACAAACAACTGATTGGGTTAAATCATTTGGAGGAGCTGATTCAGATAAAGGTATTTCTATTGGGTGTGATTCATTAGGTTTTATTTATTGTAGTGGTTTTTTTAATAATCAGGCTACTTTTGGAGGAATTACATTAACCAATAGTAATTTAAGTACTTCGGGAAACAATAAAGAAAATTTTGTTTTTAAAATGGATTCTTTAGGAAATGTATTGTGGGCAATAGCAGGAGGTAATCTGTCAGGAGGGTGTTGTGATGATAGAGCACTTGGGATGCATGTTACTCCTGGGGGAGATGTGTTTATAACAGGTACTTTTTGGTCATCTTATAATTTAGGCACTTTAAGTGTTACTCAAAATGCATGGGGAACAGCTTTGAATAATCATGATAATTCTTTATTAGCTAAGATTGATAAGGATGGAGTGCCTCAATGGGTGGTAGGTTTTGGAGCTGATAATACTTCTGGAGGTTGTCCATGGCCAATCTATGATGCTGATGATCATTCTTATGATGTAAAAGTAGATGTTGATGGTTTTATTTATGTAACTGGTTTCTTCTCTGGTTATAGTGCTGAATTTGATAATTTATCAATAGCAAATCCTGACTGGGATGTTACTTGTGAACCAATGGGATATATTGGTAAGTTAGATCAAAATGGAAACTGGCTTTGGGTAGATAAGTTTGATGGAATAAAAGACCAGAGAGGCTCAAGAGATAACAGGTTAGCAATTGATCAATTTTCCAATATTTATGTTGTCGGTGGATTTCAAAACACAGGTAATTATGGTCCATTTTCAATTACCTCTAATGGTGAATGGGATGCTTTTGTTTTTAAAATGGATAAAGATGGTAATTGGCTTTGGGCAGATAATGTAGGTAGTAATAAAACAGATAGAGCAAACTCTATTGCAGTTGATGTTTGTGGTGATGTTTACGTAACTGGAGAGTATAGAAATCCTATGGTTTTTCCTGGAGCTAATGCATCTAACGGAACAGATACGCTAAGTCATAAAAAAAAGCGAGATGTTTTTGTTGCTAAAATGAATAATCAAGGAGATTGGAAGTGGGCAAAAAGAGCAAGAAGCTCTGGTACAGATAAACCCTATCAAATGTCAGTTGATGTAAATAAACAAGTTTTTATTGGTGGTACTACAAAAGGAGAAATGACTTTTACAAATGGACTTACTATATCTCCTCAAATTGCTGGAGATACTTCTGCCTCTGCTTGGGTGGCTCAAATTGATGGTGCTTCTAGTAATGGAGATTGGGTATGGGCAAAAATGGGAGGAACTGATACGGATGATGATGATAGGACTGGTGATATTTGTCCTGATGGATTTGGCAATGTTTATGCAATTGGTTTTTATGAAGATTCAGCTGATTTTGATGGGACTATACTTAATTCACTTGGAAGAAAGGATATTTTTGTTTGGAAGATGAGCATGACTCCTGGAAGTTTTACGGTTAACAATACTTTTGATACAGTTTATTCTGAAATTATGGTATTTAACCCTGCAGATACAGGAACTTTTATTACTAATCATATTGTTTTAGATGGTTGTGATACATTGTTTACTGATTCAGTTGTTTATAAAAGATTAGGAGTGCAAATTAATTATAATATAAATAATCCAGGGACAGCTACTTTTAATATTAATGGAGTTGTGCAAGCAATGCCTTATACTCAGAATTATTGGGCTGGTGAAACTATTAGTATTGAAGCTGCACTTCAGCCAGGTTGGCTTTTTAGTCAGTGGAAAACATATGGAAACACTGTGTTACCTGCAGTTAGCTCAACCATAGCTTCTTTTGTAGCAAACATATCAGATTCTTGTGTGTTATATACATACCTCCAGCCTCCACTTTCTGCTTTTATTTCTGGAAGTGATACTATTTGTGATAATGCTAATAAGGAAGCTGAGGTTAAGATTTCTTTTGCTGGAGCTACTTCTCCTTATACATTTGTATATGCGATTGATGGGGAAAATCAGCCTTCAATTACTACTACATTAAATCCGTATATTATTCATACAAAAGAGGAAGGTAATTATACCTTAACTTCTTTTATTGAAGCAGCTACTATAGGTTGGGTTTCAGGGTCAGCTATGATTACAATTCAGCAATCACCAAATGCATTATTTACTACTGCAACTGATACTTTATCTATTTTATACCCTTCTGTTCAATTGACTGATGTTTCAATTGGAACTATAGTTGCTTGGAGTTGGGATTTTGGTGATAATTCAGTTAATGACTTTTCTAGAAATCCTTATCATACTTATAAAGATTCATTAGGTATTTATCAGTTGAGCTTAATTGTGCTAGATAATAAAGGGTGTAGTGATACTGTCTCAAAACAAATATGGGTTGCTGATGAATACTGGATGTATATTCCAAATAGTTTTACTCCTGATTATGATGGTATGAATGATGTGTTTTGTTTATCTTATAATGGAATAAGGGAATCAACTTTCCTATTTAATATCTATGATCGTTTTTCTAACTTAGTATATGCGTCAGAAAATATTTCAGAATTAGAATGCTTTTTAAATTCTAATGGTTGGGATGGAAAACATTATGAAACTGGTAATGACTTGCCAATGGGTACTTATGTTTATGAAGTTTATTTCCAAGATTTTGAAGGTTGGAAGCATCAGGAGAGAGGCCACCTATTTATTATCAGATAAATTATGTAGTTTTATAGCAAAATTTTAAGCTATGAAATCATTTCTATTTTTCTTTTTACTTCCTTTCTTTACTTTTGCTCAATATCTAGGTCCTAGTACTACTCATGTACTTAGTAATGGTAATTCTGAAGGGTATCATAGGCCAAGAGTAGTAATGACAGCAAGCAATAGTCCTTTTGTTATTTGGAGTAAAACAGCAAGCCCTAAAGAAATTAAAGCAAGAAAATGGAATGGTACTGCTTTTGATAGCACTGTTAGTTTGGTTAATTCAACTTTAAAACCTGCAGGGTTTATAGGGCCTGAGATTGCTGCAAAAGGAGATACACTTTATCTGATTTTTGAATCATCATTGCATAATAATCATGTAATCTATTTGAAGCGCTCATTTGACGGAGGGCTTTCTTTTTCGGATACAATTAGAGTTTCAGATAATTCAAATACGCATAAATTTGCAATGCCTAATTTGACAGTTAGGGAAGATGGAAATCCTGTAATTTCCTACATGGAATGTTTACCTGGATGGACCCACTGGAAGCAAATGGTGAAAACCTCTTTTGATTTTGGTACAACTTTTAGTACAGCTGTTGATGTAAGTGATTTGGTCCCTGGAGAACCTTGTGATTGTTGTCAATCTACTCTAGTGTCAAGTGGAAATAATATATTTTTATTATTCAGAAATAATGATTTAAATGTAAGGAATTCCTATATCGCAAAATCAGATGATGATGGATTGACTTTTACTGCTGCTCAGGATTTGGATGATGTGAATTGGGTATTAAATGCTTGTCCAACATCTTCACCTGAGGGAGCAGTATTAGGTGATAGTATTATGGTGATTAGGCGTAATGGAGGTTCTGGGATTAATGAGCTGTATAAGTCCAATGTAAATATTGCTGATTTACAAAAAAGCTATTTTACACAAGTAGAATCATCAGGTAGTTTTTTGCAAGATCAGCCAAAAGTTGCTACAGACTTAATTTATTTTGTAAGTGTGTGGGAAGAAAACAGAAATGGAGTAAAGGAGTGTTTTTACAATGTAATGTATCCTAATGGAGCAAGTCTATACAATGGAGTAATTTCAGATACTGCAACTATTGGGCATAAAGTAAAGCCAGACATTACTTATGGGGGTCCTTTTGCTGGTTGCTTTTCTATTGTTTATTCAGCATCTAATTCAAAGGAAGTCCACTTTAGGTATAGTCCAATAATGTTTTCGGTTGGAGCGAATGAAATACATTTACAAAACAAAAAACTACTTAAATCAGTTGACTTACTCGGGAAAATGATAACTCCTGAAAGTAATAAGCCTTTCCTGAATATTTATAATGACGGAACTGTGGAACGAAAGGTAATTGTACAATAATTAATTTCTCCTCCAGAAATAAGGGGTAAACAAAATAGCGATTGTAAAGAGTTCTAATCTTCCTAAAATCATCAAGAAAGAAAGTACCCATTTGGCTGCATCAGGCAAGTGAGCAAAGCTAGCGGAAGGGTTAATGCTTCCTATTCCAGGTCCTACATTACTCACGGCTGTAATGGATGCTGAAATAGCATCCTGAAAGTCAAGCCCA
>JABJNS010000097.1 GCA_018664745.1 Flavobacteriales bacterium
ACACTTGTTGGTGCAGTAGTTACTGTTCCTTATTCAGCACCTCCCATAATGATGCATGCAGCTGTTAATGGCATAGCACAATATACTTTTGGATGGAATGATGGTACGCCAGTGGGCTCTTCCAGTCAGAAACAGTTTTACTCGGGTTGGTGTGTAACTATAACTGATATTAGCACAGGTTGTGATACTACAATTTGTGAAAGTTGTATTCCTAATGGCGGTAGTGGTCCTTGTACAATGATATTTGATCCTGTATGTGGTTGTGATGGTAATTCTTATAGTAATGCTTGTATGGCTATGCAGCAAGGTATATTTACCTATACATCTGCAATTGGACCTAATGGTACTACATTGCCTTGTTCAACACCATCTTGGGATTGTACTCCAGGTCAAGGTTGTTCGGATCCAGGTACAGGAAATGGAGCGTATACTACTTTAGCAGATTGTCAGGCTAATTGTACTGTTATACCAACTTGGGATTGTAATCCTACAACAGGTTGTTTTGATCCAGGAACGGGACTTGGAGCTTATACTACTTTTGCTGCATGTGATACTTCATGTTCTATAGTAAGTCCATCTTGGAATTGTGTTAATGGGGTATGTGTAGATCCTTTGACAGGACAAGGTTCTTATAATAATTATAATGCATGCGTTGTAGCTTGTGCTACACCTACATGGGATTGTGTAAATGGAGTTTGTGTTGATCCTTTAACTGGTAATGGTCAGTATTCTACTTTGTCTTATTGTCAATCAAACTGCATTGCTCCTTCATGGGATTGTGTAAATAACTTCTGTTTTGATCCCGGCACTGGAACTGGAGCTTACAGTGATTCTAATTCATGTGTTACTTCATGTGTTACACCAACTTGGGATTGTATTCCTGGTCAAGGTTGTTCGGATCCAGGTACAGGAAATGGAGCGTATACTACTTTAGCAGATTGTCAGGTTAATTGTACTGTTACACCAACTTGGGATTGTAATCCTACAACAGGTTGTTTTGATCCAGGAACAGGGCAAGGTGTATATTCTTCATTATCTGCTTGCTACTCTGTTTGTGCAGCAACTAATATAAATGAAGAAATTTTGAATTTTAAAATCTATCCTAATCCAACAAAAAACACATTAACTATTGATGGAATTTATATTTCAGCAACTATTTATGATGTATTTGGTAAGGTAGTGTTATTAAGTGATTATCAAAATATTATTGATGTTGCAGTTTTAAGAAATGGTATATACTTTATACACATAAATACTGATAATACAACTTCTATTAAAAAAATTACTATTGCTAAGTAATTGATAAAATTTTACTTACTACTACTGCGCAGGATAGAAATATATGTAGTAATTTGGAAAATACGGATCCGTATTACAAAATGGGAAGTTGGGATGGAGTTATGCTTGATGGGAATTTAGCAACACAAGGCGTTTATCCATTTTTAATTGAATATAAACAAACTGAGGGGAGTACCTCAAAAATAATTGTTGGACATATAACTTTAATAAGATGATAACGCTAAGCACAGGATTTGGAAATGGTACAATAACAATTGTACTTTTGCTACTCCTAATTTTAATCATGATGATATTCAAAAAACAGTATGTTTTTAAAGGACTGGCATTTATCAATAAAATAATGATGCCTTCAATGATTTCTAAAGATTTATCAAAGTTGAAAGTGCATGAAAAAGTAATTTTAGGCTATAGGTATTGGGTTACAAAAAATAGCTTATAGCTATTTACTGCCATCCAGTTTCGTAAATTTATAGTTAAAGCTTACTATTTCCCATTTTGCTTTATCATTCTGCTTTAATAACAAATACTCTTCATGATTAATTGTATTTAAATAATTACTAGCATATTCTATTGTTACATAAAAGCCGTCTTCTAGGCCTTCTACACTACTTTGGAAAGAAGAGGTTTTTATAGTCCTTTCCTTTATATTTCCAAATTCAATCATTAAATTATTTAAAAAAGTAATCCACTCTTCTTCTACATAATTAGATTTAGTATCTTTTGCAAGTAAATTATAAGCAATTTTATATTGTTTACTATTTATATTCTTTAACCAGTTAATAGCAACATTATTTGCATCTTTTAAATAAGTATCAGTATATTTTTGTGCTGATCCTGAATTTATGCAAATTATTGAAATTAGGATTAGAAATATCTTTTTCATAATTTTGTTTTTATAGGTGTAAACATACTAATTTGTTATTTATTTTAATGAATGTAATAAGATTAAAAAAGTATAATTTCCAAGGTATATGTACTATAAAACGCAAATTATTGCCAATTCGTATTCTTCTAGAATATGAAATAGACTACTAATTCATTAATTATAGGTTTGTTTTCAAACTAAGTTATTAACCGTTTAACCTAGTAAAAAACCACCCATATCTAGGGAGTATAAATATAAGTTCTTATTAATTCAATGCGCTATAAATCAATGAAAATCAGACGATTGAAAATTTCCATATATTTATTAGAAATAACTTTAATATGCTGAAGTCTTTACATTAATTAATATTTGTCTTTTATACTTATTAACAATTAATTTCCTCCTTATCTAGTGGAATTTCATTTGTTACAATTTTTTTTATATATTAGTCCTGTAAAAATATTATTAACCAAAAAAAATTAAATTATGGCTTTTACGCACACAAACGAAAGAGGTACTTTATACCACTTAAACTGTAAAGATGTTACTTTAAAATCAACAGGTAGAGTACAAAGAATCTATTATTTCTCTAAAGACTCAAGAGATACTGCATGTGACAAACCAGATGGTTACAATGTAAAAGAAAACTCAAGAACTGGATTACCATTCTTAACTAAGAAATAATTGAGTGTATCTTAAAAGAAAAGCCCTAACATTGGTTAGGGCTTTTTTTGTAAACTTATTTTTTATTTCTAATCTCTTAACATAGAAACATAGTAGAGTAGGTAGGTAGCTGCTGCAAGTGCCGCAACTACATAAGTGCTAGCTGCCCATTTCAATGCATCATTTGCATAAGTTAGTTCTTTTTCGCTTGTAATTCCTGAGGAACGCAACCAAACTAAAGCTCTTCTACTAGCATCAAACTCAACAGGTAGAGTGATTAATGTAAAAGCAGTAACTACAGCTTGTAAAATAATGAATAGCATGATGAGCTGCTGGAAAGAAAATATCCCTAAAAAACTTACTCCAAATATTCCTAGTAGAAATACTGTACTCATTGCTTTATTACTCATATTTACCATAGGTACCATTTGAGAACGCATTTGCAACCAACTATAAGCTGTGGCATGCTGAACTGCATGCCCACATTCATGAGCTGCAACTGCAGCTGCTGAAACGTGTCTTCCTTGATAAACATCAGGACTTAGATTTATTGTTTTGTCCATAGGGTTGTAATGATCAGTTAATTTTCCAGGAACTGAAATTACTTTTACATCATATATATGGTTATCTGCAAGCATACGCTCTGCTATTTCTTTTCCACTCATTCCTGATAAAGTAGGAATTTGGCTATATTTTTTAAATTTACTTTTAAGTCTTGAGCTTACTATACCTCCCACAATCATAAAGGCAATCATTATTATCCAAATCATAGTTATGTTTTTTATTTATTTTGCAAAATTAGGAAAAATTCCTTCTAAAAATACAACAATAATATAGTAGTTTTGTTGTATTAAAACTTCTTAAAATGAAACGACCTTTAATATTAGTAACTAATGATGATGGAATTTCAGCTCCAGGGATTCGAAATTTGATAAGAATAATGAATGATTTTGGAGATGTAATAGTAGTAGCTCCTGATGGTCCTCAGTCAGGGATGGGACATGCTATTACAATTGAAGCAACTTTAAGATGTGATAAAGTAGTTATTGATAAAGGTCCTCAGATAGAATATGCTTGTAGCGGTACACCTGTTGATTGTGTAAAGTTGGCGGTTAATCAGTTAATAGATAGAAAACCAGATTTATTAGTTTCTGGAGTAAATCATGGTTCTAATTCTTCTATTAATGTAATATATTCAGGTACTATGTCAGCAGCAGTTGAGGGAGCTTTGGAAGGTATGCCTGCCATTGGTTTTTCACTTTTGGATTATGCACATAATTCTGATTTTACTGAAGCAGAAATTTACATCAGAAAAGTAACAGAATCTGTTTTGAAAAATGGAATGGATAGGGGAGTTTGCTTAAATGTTAATATTCCTAAGATAAAAGATGAGTCAATAAAAGGGATTAAAGTTTGTCGACAAGCAAATGCCAATTGGGAAGAGGAATTTGAAGAAAGAGTAGATCCTAAGGGAAGAACTTATTATTGGCTTACAGGAAAGTTTGTAAATTATGATAAAGGAACAGACACAGATGAGTGGGCGCTTGCTAATCATTATGTCTCGGTAGTTCCAGTTCAGTTTGATGTTACAGCTTACCCTTCAATTTCTACTTTAAATAAAATATTATCAGATGAATAAAGAGGTTGCAAAAGGGTTTTCTATGGGTGTGCTTGCGCCAATTATAGCATTCTTGATTTATGTAGGGTTTCATTTGGAAGTTGAATTAGACACAGCTATCAAGACCATTAATAGAATGGGAACCATGACACATCATATCAGTTTGAGTGTGTTTTTAACAAATACAGCATTGTTTTTTATGCAAATAAAGATGTATAAGGATGAAATTGCTAAAGGGATTCTAGGAGCAACTTTAGCTTATGCTATTGCAGTCCTTATCTTAATTTTACTTTAAATGAGATTATACATTATTACAGGAGAACCTTCAGGGGATTTGCATGCTGCAAATTTAGTGCATGAACTCAAAGAATGTAATAATGAAATACAAATAAGAGCCTGGGGAGGAGAGCGTTTACTTGCTGAGGGAGTAGACTTAGCCAAACACATAGAAGAAACTGCTTTTATGGGGCTTTGGGATGTTTTGAAAAATTTGGGAGCGATTAAAGAAAACCTAAATTATTGTAAGGATGATATTTTAGAATATAAACCTGATGCAATTGTACTGGTTGATTACCCTGGTTTTAATTTGAATATTGCTAAGTTCGCCAAACAGCAAGGGATTAAAGTATTTTACTATATCTCACCAAAGGTTTGGGCTTGGAATAAAAGTAGAGTTTCAAAAATTAAGGAATATGTTGATGAACTTTTGGTTATTTTCCCTTTTGAAGTAGATTTTTATAAACAGAAAGGGATGGAGGTAACTTATGTTGGTAATCCTCTATTAGATGAAATATGGAAAGGTAATTTTAAGTTCACTTATAAGTCTGAAAAACCAGTTATTGCTTTATTACCAGGAAGTAGAAGGCAAGAGATTGAAAAGATACTGCCAGAGATGTTATCTGTAGTTGAAAACTACCCAAATCATCAATTTGTAATAGCTGCAACAAATACATTTAATAAGGAATATTACCAATCTTTTATACAAGAGAGGAATGTAGAATTGGTGTTTGATGAAACTTATGGTTTGCTTGAGAATTCAGTAGCTGCACTGGTTGCATCAGGTACCGCTACACTAGAGACTGCTTTATTCAATGTTCCGCAAGTGGTGTGCTACAAAACCAATTGGCTTACTTATATTTTAGCAAAAAACTTGATTAAAATCAAGTATTTATCTTTAGTAAATATTTTAATGGATAAGCTGGTAGTAAAGGAACTTATTCAAAATGACTTGAATAAAAGTAAGTTGAAAGAAGAGTTAGATATCCTATTAAATAATAATAAGAAAATCATAAAAGAGTATGATAAACTCAGTGATTTATTAAATAAAAAGGGTGCCTCCAAAAATGCTGCTCAGTTTTTAGTTAAATCTATTTAGAGGCTTTATACTTCTGAATTTTCTTGAATGTTAGTTCCATTGGGAGGCAATTATTTGCAAGAATAATATCTGTGCCATTATAATGTATTTGTCCAGAACCATCTCTTACGGACCATGTGAATGTTGAGCTTTGAGTGTCAAACCATTGTAAAGTGAAATGAACAGCATCAGGGTCTATAGGGTAACAATTTGGTGTATAAGTAAATCCTAAAGTTGCATTAAGTGTACCAACATAATCATTTCCTACATAAACATCTAAGAAATTAATGCCAAGATTATCAAAGTATACAGCAGCAGCTACATCTTCATAAAACACTACATCTGCTTCATATTCACAATAATATGAATTTGAGGAAACATTATAATTTATTGCATAAGGGTCCTCACATGAATAGTAACAACTACCATCATCATAATCTGCAAAAGATTCATAATTATCCGCATATATATCAGTACAGCCTCCTGTTTCTACTTCTACACAGGAGTTAAAAAATAATGCTAAAGTTGAGAGAAAAAGTAATTTTTTCATGGTGTATATGTTTAGGACAAATATATTAAATTTATCCAAATGAAAACTTGGAATAAGATACCACTTTTTAGGTTATTAATCCCTCTTATAATTGGGATTATTTTTTCTATTTATTGTGATTGCAATCAACTAGTTATATTAAAATTAGGACTAGTTGTTTTTGTTATTCTTTTGATTATTTCTTTTTTCAAAAATTACTTTACTGCTTATAGTAGAAGGTGGATTTTTGGTACAGTTGTTAAGGTGCTAATTTTTGTTTTTGGAATACTTATTACTGAACAAAATAAGCCCTCAAATTTACTTTCTCATTTTAATAAAATTAATGCTGATGCATCAATAGTTGTATTAAAAGAAGATGTAATTTCTAAGTCCAATACCTACAAGTGTGAAGTTGAAGTTATTGCAGTTAAGTCAGCTAATAACTGGCAAACTACTGAGGGAAAAGCAATAT